>CALFUF010000165.1 GCA_937916405.1 uncultured Prevotella sp. | reverse complement strand
CGAAAAGAAATACTATAGGAAAGAAATTACGACACCCCGTGACGAGGTGTCGTAATCATTATGAGGTAAAAGATTGTTTGTGTTTGCGCTTATACAATACCCTGGCTCATCATAGCACTTGCCACCTTCATGAAGCCTGCCACGTTGGCGCCCTTCACGTAGTTGATGTAGCCGTCAGCCTGTGTGCCGTACTTCACGCAGTTCTCGTGAATGTCGTTCATGATGCGCTTCAGGTAGTTGTCAACCTCCTCGGCAGTCCATGACAGACGCTCAGAGTTCTGTGACATCTCCAGACCGGATACAGACACACCACCGGCGTTAGATGCCTTACCAGGAGCATACAGCAGTTTGTTGTCCTGGAAGATCTTGATAGCCTCAGGCAGTGAGGGCATGTTGGCACCCTCTGCGACAGCGATGACACCGTTGTCCACGAGCGCCTGTGCCTGCTCGCCGTTGATCTCGTTCTGGGTAGCGCAAGGCAGAGCGATGTCAGCCTTCTCATGCCAAGGACGCTCACCAGCATGGTATACAGCGTTAGGATACTCCTCGGCATACTCCTTGATACGTCCGCGCTCCACGTTCTTCAACTCCTTGACGTACTCCAGTTTCTCGGCGGTGATGCCGTCCGGGTCGTAGATGTAACCGTCAGAGTCAGACAGGGTCAAGGGGATAGCACCGAGTTGGATGCACTTCTCAGCGGCATACTGGGCGACATTACCAGAACCGGAGATCAGCACCTTCTTACCCTTGATGTCGATGTTACGGGTAGCGAGCATAGAGGTCAGGAAGTAAACACAACCGTAGCCAGTAGCCTCAGGACGGATCAGTGAGCCACCGAAGGGGATTCCCTTACCTGTCAGCACACCCTGGAACTGGTGGGTCAGCTTCTTGTACTGTCCGAAGAGGTAACCTACCTCACGGCCGCCGACACCGATGTCACCAGCGGGAACGTCCTCATCTGGACCAATCACGCGATATAACTCATTCATGAATGCCTGGCAGAAACGCATCACCTCAGCATCGCTCTTACCACGTGGAGAGAAGTCGGAACCACCTTTGGCACCACCCATTGGAAGGGTTGTCAGTGAGTTCTTGAAAGTCTGCTCGAAAGCAAGGAACTTCAGAATACCGAGGTTAACACTCTTGTGATAACGGAGACCTCCTTTGTACGGACCGATAGCGTTGTTGTGCTGGATACGGTAACCCATGTTGGTCTGTACCTTGCCCTGGTCGTCAACCCAAGTGATGCGGAACTCACATACACGATCGGGGATGCAAAGGCGCTCGATGAGGTTAGCCTTCTCAAACTCAGGGTGCTTGTTGTACTCTTCTTCGATAGTGGGAAGAACTTGACTTACTGCCTGGATGTACTCCGGCTCGTTGGGAAATCTCTGTTTCAGATCCTCTACAACTTTTGCTGCATTCATAATCTTTTTACTTTTTTTGGTTATTATACTATTGAAATTTGTATCTCAAATTATTTCGGATGCAAAATTACATCAAAATTTTGAATTACCAAACATTTTATCAAAAAAAATAAGAGAAAAGTTACTTTTTGTCACAAATTGACTCAAATCAAGGAAAAAATGACAAAAATATGCAGTTTGTATGTGTGCGAAAACAATGAAGCCTGCCCTCAATACAAGGGCAGGCTTCGTAGGTCAGGTGTTAAAACAGGGCTTAGTGGGTGAACGATAATTCGTCTTTCCCTTCCACCTTATTAATATGTATGGTGTCACCATTTTGCAGGTCTCCGTTGACGATGAGTTCTGAGATACCGTCCTCAATATAGGTCTGGATGGCTCGTTTCAAAGGACGGGCGCCAAACTGTACGTCATACCCTTTCTCAGCGACAAACTGTTTCGCCTCGTCGCTCAGGTCGATGGTATAGCCCAAATCACTGATGCGCTTATAGAGACCTTGCAGTTCCACGTCGATAATCTGTTTGATAGCGTCAAGGTCGAGCTGATCAAAGGTGATAATCTCGTCCAGACGGTTCAGGAACTCAGGTGAGAACTGCTTCGACAGTGCTTTCTGTACGATGCTGCGGGCATGCTCCTTATCCTGCTCGTTAAGCATCAGCGAGCCAGAGCCTGCGCTGGTGAATCCCACGCCACGTCCAAAGTCCTTCAGTTGGCGGGTTCCTGCGTTAGAGGTCATGATGATGACCGTGTTACGGAAATCCACGAAGCGTCCGTTACCATCTGTCAGTCGTCCCTCGTCGAGCACCTGCAACAGCAGGTTGAACACGTTGCCATGTGCCTTCTCTATCTCGTCGAGCAACACGATAGAGTAGGGATGACGGCGCACCCGCTCTGTCAGTTGTCCACCCTCCTCATAGCCGACATAGCCCGGAGGTGCACCAATCAGACGTGACATGTTGAACGACTCAGTATACTCACTCATATCCACACGGATCAGTGCCTCACTGCTGCCAAACATGAACTCAGCGAGTTTCTTGGCGAGGTAGGTCTTACCTACACCGGTAGGTCCCAGGAACATAAAGGCGCCGATAGGATGGTTGGGGTCTTTCAGTCCCACACGGTTACGCTGAATAGCTCGTACCATTTTCTCTATCGCCTTGTCCTGTGCGATAACATGCTGTTTTAGCTCCTGCGCCATGCCTTTCAGTCGGATACCTTCCTCCTGTGCCATACGCTGAACGGGCACACCCGTCATCATCGATACCACGTTCTGTACCTCCTTCTCCGTCACTGTCTGGCGGTCGTCGATATCGCCCTCCTGCCATTTGCGGTTCATCTCTGCAAGCTGGCTCTCCATCACGGTCTGTCGGTCACGGAATCCTGCGGCAAGTTCGAAGTTCTGGTTCTTCACGGCGAGTTGCTTCTTCTCCGTCACCTCCTTCAGTTCTTGTTCCAATTGGGCGATCTCTGGTGGTACCTGGACATTGTTGAGATGTACACGGGAGCCTACCTCATCCATGGCGTCAATCGCCTTGTCAGGTTGTTGACGGTCACTGATATAGCGGTCTGTCAATTTGACACATGCAGCCAGTGCGTCATCTGTGTAACTGACGTGATGGTGCTGCTCGTAGTGTCCCCTGATGTTATGCAGGATCTGCAGTGTCTCCTCAGGGGTTGTCGGCTCTATGAGCACTTTCTGGAAACGACGTTCCAGAGCTCCGTCTTTCTCTATCGAGTTACGGTATTCGTCAAGTGTCGTGGCGCCGATACACTGTATGGTGCCTCGTGCCAAGGCAGGTTTCAGGATGTTTGCCGCATCCATCGACCCTGGTGTGGAGCCTGCTCCGATAAGCGTGTGTATCTCGTCAATAAAGATGATTACGTCCGGGTTCTGCTCCAGTTCCTTGATGAGCTGTCGGATACGCTCCTCAAACTGTCCACGATATTTGGTACCGGCAACCACACCTGTCAGGTCGAGGGTCACCAGTCGCTTTCCGAAGAGCATGGGAGAGCAGTCCCTTCGGGCTATCATCTGAGCCAGTCCTTCCACGATGGCACTCTTGCCCACACCAGGCTCGCCAATTAAGATGGGGTTGTTCTTCTTCCTTCTGCCCAGAATCTCTACGACACGCTGTATCTCACGCTCACGTCCCACCACAGGGTCGAGTTTGTTGTCCAGTGCCTGTTGTGTCAGGTCTGTAGAGAAATTGTCGAGCACGGGAGTCTTTGTCTTTGTCTGTTTCGTCTGTGTGGTGGTATGGCTACCAGACGTTGACCGTTGCTGACTGTTAGAGGCTTGTTCCTCCTCTTCCTCCTCGAAGTCCTCGTCAGGCAGTCCGATGCCGTTCTTGACACTCAGAAGTGTCAGTGTATCCTCGTAATTCATATTATTCATTTCCAATACTATTTTAGCTCCGTTATCCACCTGGTCGTGCAGGATGGCGAGCAGCAGATGCTGTTCGTCCACATGGGTGGTGCGCTGGATACGTGCCTCCAGCACGGCAAGTTTCAGGATATTGCTTGCTTTCTCGTTGAGCACCAGCTCGTTGGTGTTGATAGGCAGTCCTATCTCATCCTCCCTCACCCGTGACTCCAGTTCTGTCTTCACGTTCGGAAGGTTAATGGCTAAGCGGCGGAACACGTCATTGACGGGTCCCTCCTTTATGCGCATCATTCCCAGCAACAGGTGTTCTGGTCCCACGCTCCGACTGGCGAGGCGTGCGGCTTCCTCGCGGGAGTAAGCGAGTATTTCCGATATCTTTGGTGAAAATTGACTTGTCATACATCTATTGTCTTGCAAACACCGTGCCAAAAATTTAGTGGTTATTTCAATTAAAGCCTTAATTCACCTCAATTAAGGGCTTTAATTGACCCAAATAAAGGCTTTATCCACCTCGTTTAAAGCCCTTATTCTCGACCAGGAGAATCGACAACGATTTCACGTCGTCGGTGATGGGGGCGTCCTCCGAAGCCACTATCCCCCCTTATATTTTCGACCTCCTTCTAAAGAAGGTCTCCAATATAGGGGGAGGCTTCTCCGGGGGATCGTTTTTCCTACGGATTCCCGTCTCTTAAAAATATTGATCAGCCTATTAATTTTTTTGTACATCATGAAGGAATGTCGATATTTTTTCGTAATTTTGTAGGCAATATACTAAAGACTGTAATTTATGGCAACACAACAGGAACGTGCAGAACTACATAAGACAATTTGGAAGATAGCCAATGAGCTGAGAGGCTCTGTTGACGGATGGGAATTTAAAGCCTACGTGCTTGGCTCTATCTTCTACCGTTTTATTTCCGAGAATATTTGTGACTATATCCAGGGGTTGATGAAGGATGCGGGACAACCCGATTTCGACTACACTGCCATCCATATCAATGACGAGCGTTATGCTCCTGCTGGCGTGTTGGCACCGAAGAGTGCCGCAGACCTTGCTTTTACCATGCACAACGGCAACAAGAACATCCTGCAGCCAGAGCATCAAGACAAGATCATGGAACTGTTCCAGAATCGCAAGGACGAGCAGTATCTTGCCAAGTTGGTGAAGAACGACGACATCTTAGCGAATGACTGCAATCTCTCCGTCAGAAGTTATGTGGAGCAGGAAGATACCCGTGAGGTCATCGACATCACAGAGGTCAATGCCAAACTCAAAGACCTCATTTCCGAAGGCAATGAGTTGAACGCGAAGATAGAGGCGATCGTAAAAGAGTTGGGAGAGTAAAAGCCGTAGAATAAGAAACAAGAAAAGAACAATGTATATACCACCATATAATATAACGGAAAAGATATTGCATCTGATTTCGGAGATCTCGGAACAGGTAGGGATGCTTACTGCCCGGATAGGCAGCGATGTGCCGGCGCCCATGCTGCGAAAGAAAAACCAGATAAGGACTATTCACTCGTCGCTTGCCATAGAGAACAATACTCTGTCGCTGAAGCAGGTGACAGACATCATCGAAGGCAAACACGTGATTGGTGCTCCCGACGAGATAAAGGAGGTGAAAAATGCTATCGAGGCTTACCGCCTGATGTCTCAGTTGGATGCTTTCAAAGAGAAAGATCTGCTGAAGGCGCATGGACTGATGATGAGTCAACTGGTGCAAAACGCCGGGCAATACAGGCAAGAGGGTGTTGGCGTTTTCGATGGTAACGGCAACTGCTTGCACATGGCACCACCGCATGACCGCGTACCAGAACTGATGGGCGACTTGTTTCATTGGGTCAGGACCTGCAACACACATCCGCTGGTTTATTCGTGCGTGTTCCACTATGAGTTTGAGTTTATACATCCCTTCATTGACGGCAACGGACGTATGGGGCGCTATTGGCAGACGATGTTGCTGAGTAGGTGGAAAGGGCTGTTCGCATGGCTACCAGTAGAAACGGTTGTCAGGGAGCATCAGCAAGATTATTATAATGTTATTGCAAAGTGCGATGCTGCAGGCGAGAGCACACTGTTTGTGGAGTTCATGCTGCAATGTCTGCTGGAAGTGATGGAAAACTACGAAGAGACAGAGAAAGAAGAAGGTGAAGGACTGCACGATAAACTGCACGATAAACTGCACGATAATTTTCCTGAACTATCAGACAAGGTCATCGAAGTTCTTGAAGTCATTCACGCTCATCGTAGTTTTAATGCCACAGAGATTGGTGGGCAGGTCGGTCTGTCTGAGCGTCAAGTGAAAACCTATATTACCAAACTGAAGCAAGCGGGACTCCTTGTCCGTGTGGGTAGCAACAAGACTGGCTATTGGAAAGTAATAATCTGAGAGTACTGACAGTGAAGAATAGATTCTAAATTAGGAGCGTAGCGTATGGTGGAGTGGAAGAAATTGGTTGCAGTTTCAGATGTCATATATGGATATCCCTTTGAATCGTCTCTATTCTCAGAAGATTCAAAATATATGCCATTAATACGAATTAGAGATGTAAAGCCAGCAAAGGCTAGTACGTATTATTCTGGTGAGTTTAGTGAGACATATAGAATAAAGAAGGGTGATATTCTTGTTGGCATGGATGGTGAGTTTAATCTTGGTAAATGGGATGATAGAGATGGACTACTTAACCAACGAGTCCTTAAATTAAAGGGCAAGGAGGGATATAGTATTGATAGTTTTTTATTCCATTATATGGGACCTGTATTTAAAAAGATAGAAAGAGAAACGGCTGGAGGTTCAGTAAAACATCTTTCTGCTAAAGTGATAAACTCTATTCTCATCCCCATTCCCTCCCTCTCCGAGCAACAGCGGATAGTGGGCATACTCGATACGTTCACCGCTTCTATCGACAACTTGAAAGAGCAAATCGCCCAGCGTCGCAAGCAGTATGAATATTATCGTGACCAACTCCTTGACCTTGAAGGGAAACCAGGGGTGGAAATGAAGACGTTGGGAGAGGTTGGTGAATTTATACGGGGTGCTGGTATTCTAAAATCAGATTTTGTTGACGAAGGATTTCCATGTATTCACTATGGGCAGATACATACAAAATATGGAATATCAGCTAAGTATGAAGAATAAGGAGATCGACCTGTTGATCGTAGTGGGTATGTTCCTGACAGGATTCGATGCGAAGACGTTGAACACGCTATGGGTAGATAAGAATCTGAAACTGCATGGATTGCTGCAGGCATACAGTCGCACGAACCGTATCCTGAATGCAGTGAAAGATTGTGGTAATATCGTGTGCTGATGTGGGTGCTGACTGGGAACATTTTATCGAACAGGAAAAGCGGAAGCAACTGGCTGCTATCATCGAGGAGGAACATCTGAAAGGAGCAGAGACGGAGGAACTGATGGAGCGTGCCTTTGCTGATGGGTATGTGACAGAGACAGGTACGAGTATCGCGCAGATTCTGCCTGCCATCAATCCGTTCCTGCCAGAGAGTGGTGAGAAGAAGCAAACGGTGATCAATCGTCTGAAGGATTTCTTGAACAGATTTACCAATCTGCTCAGTGACGACCGTGCTGGTCTTGATTCCTATCGGGCTCGTCGACTGGAACATGTGGATGATGATGTTATGGCAACAGCCGAGGAAATCTCCATGATTTCCGAGGAATCAATTGGTATGGCTGCCGACCCTCTTCTGCCACCTGATCCAGATTGACGCATTTGGTGGCTTTACATAGTCAGAATTTGTAACATAATGTCAAAGAACACTTTTGAGGGTGCCGGGGCATCCTTCGACTCCCTTTTGTCCTGGTCCATGCGTAGGAAGGCGTTAGTTTGTCGTAAGGAAACCCTTGCTTTGTCGTAAGGAAACTCCTGCTTAGTCGGTACCTGACTGTCGCTCGTCTCACTCTTGACGTTTGCAAAGATACGAAAATCTGAAAGTGTT
>CALFUF010000164.1 GCA_937916405.1 uncultured Prevotella sp. | reverse complement strand
CGCTGTTTTTCTAATTTTTCGATTCATACCTTAGTGATTTAAAAAATATATTATAAATAGACTTAAGTATTTTTCTTTGATGATAGATAAAATACGTTGTAAAATAAGTTAGTAGGGCATCTGCCCCTCCACGCCAAGCCCCTGGGACCCGCAATGGTGATTTAGACCTTCTCTCCTATGGCATAGTTTTTAGTTGTTTTTATAAAGTTTTGTTAATAGATGTTTCAACATTTACTGCCTATTCGCAGTTTCTGAATGCAAAACTAATAAAAATTTGCTAACTGACATTAAAAAGAAGTGCTTATTTTGCGAAAATTTTTAATAATTTCACTTCATTCACATTTATTAACGTAAACGTTTGCGCAGCTTTGCTAGTGTAAAAGCGACAATATCAGATTCTTAAGTCTTCTAAAGACGCTTTTTTCGGTGTTTGTACTAAAAATTGACGACATCCCACTTTCCATCCTTTTAAAATCGTGGTCTAATTTTTTCATGGTTATCTTGGCATATATCTGTGTCGTCGTAATATTAGAGTGCCCCAATATGCGGCTGACGCTCTCTATAGCCATTCCATTATTAAGCGCCATAATGGCAAAGGTGTGGCGGGCGCAGTGAAAGGATATGTGCTTGCTGATACCACTCTCCCGCAGCACCTTTGGAAGATGTTTCGCTGCCGTGTGATACTCGCAGCGGTCAAAGATGTAGTCACGCCCTTCCGACTCATAACGGCGAATGATAGTCATGGGGTGATCCATCAACCGCACCCTGAATGGAATACCCGTCTTCTTGCGTTCGGATACTATCCACAGGCATCCGTCAATCTTCTGGATTTCGGATTTCTGCAGATGGCGGATATCAATGAATGACATACCTGTCAGTGCAGAAAAGACAAAGAGATCCCTGACATAAGCATCCATCGGTTTGAGGAATTCATGAGCGATCAACTGCTGCACCTCCTTTTCTGTAAGGAACTCCCTTTCTCCGATATTCTTAGGGATATGGAATTCTGCAAAAGGGCTGACAGTGATAAGTCCTCTTTTATGCGCCCTCTGCACTACCCCTTTGAGCATCATACAATTGAGCCAGATGGTTCCTCTGTGCAGATTGCGGTCTACACTGAGATAGATGCTGAATCTGTGAAGGAATTCCAATTGAAGTTCTTCAAGGGGAATATCATCCCGGTGTTCCCATGATTGTAGAAAGTCAGCAACATAGCATCGCGCGCGAACCATAATATTATATGAGTGCTTAGACCTGTCTATGCCTACTCTAAGACGAAAAAGTTCATTGTCTTCATCAAATGCCTGGAGCAGTGTAGGCAACTGCTCATTTTGTTTAGTTTGTTTCATAGTTGTTATGTATTAAGAGTAAAAATAGTCCATAGTTGTGTAATCCTGCGTAAAGATACTAAAAATATACCAAAGGCTGTCTTAATACTTAAGTCTATTTATAATATATTTTTTTAAATCACTAAGGTATGAATCGAAAAATTAATTCAATCCAAAAGCCATTAGTTCTTCTGTTCCTGCTTTGTTTGTTCCCACTGGGAGCTTTGGCTCAAAGCATCGTAAAAGGAACTGTAAGTGACGAGTCTGGCGAACCGGTTATCGGTGCCACCGTCAAAGTACAGGGAAGCAATGAGGGTGCCATTACCGACTTCGACGGTAACTACAGCGTGAAGGCAGCCTCCAACGCAACCATCAGTTTCTCCTACGTAGGTTATGTAACCCAAGAGGTTAACGTAGGTGGAAGAAGTACCATTAACATCACTCTGAAGGAAGACAACACGACTCTGAACGACGTGGTTGTCATCGGTTATGGTACCATGAAGAAGAGCGACATCTCCGGATCTGTCGCTTCCGTAAACACCGCCGAGATGATGAAGCGCGCTCCAACGAACATCGCACAAGGACTGCAGGGTGCCGCTCCTGGTGTGATTGTGACTATGCAGGACGGTGCTCCTGACGCTAACGCTGCGGTTCGCATCCGTGGTGTCGCTACCATCAATGGTAATGCCTCTCCTCTGTATGTCGTAGATGGTGTGCAGGTTGGTACAAACGCTAACTTCCTGAACCCAAGCGACATCGAGAGCATAGAAATTCTGAAAGATGCCTCTGCAACCGCCATCTACGGTTCGGCAGGTGCCAATGGTGTTGTCATGATTACCACCAAGCACGGTACAAAAGGACATACCAATGTCAACATCACTGCTGACTTTGGCTTCCAGACACTTCCTTGGAAACTAGACGTATGTAGTGTTGACCAGTATGCCGAGAATATCCGCACCGCCCGTGCAAATGATGGTAACAGTATCCAGAACCAAATCTGGAGCGAGGCATATGATGGCAAGCGCAAATCAATTGACTGGATGGATGAGATGACCCAAATGGGCTTCAAACAGCAGTACAACATATCCGCTTCTGGTGGTAGTGAGAAGACCCAGTACAACGCTTCTGTAGGTTTCCTGCGCAACAGCGGTCTGGTTGTTAACACGGAGTACCAGCGTATCAATGCCCGTGCCAATTTGAAGACTCAGGTGAACCAGTATCTCGAGTTCGGAGCAGACCTGAGTTGGGTGCCCACAGACTCTCATGGATCAAACAACTCGGTAGGTAACTTCGGTAACTTGTCATCTCTCCGTGATTATGCCTTCGCATGTCCTACCATGGACTTCATAACTCGTGGTGATGCTACTTATAATGGTATTCCCGCAGGCACCTATGTTTCTCCTAACGTAGTGAATCCTGACGGCACTTTCGGTGAGGTCATGGGTGGTAAGGACACCAACGACGGTTTCTGGGGAACAACCCTCGGTAACATGTATGCCAAGCAGATGGAACTAAACTCACGCAGTCGCAGCAATCGTGCTTTGGCAAGTGCTTATCTCGCTATCACGCCGTTGAAGGGTTTGACATGGAAGACATTGGTTTCATACGACTACAGTTCAAGTTCTTGGAACAACTTCTCTGGTGGCGTTAGCCGTTTCAATATCATTGATGGTAATTACATTGATGTTATCAACAACGGTACAATCGGTTATTCCCCACAGAATAGTAACCACTACAGTTTTGGCGTCAGTGACAGTGAGGGGCAGACCCTTGATATTCAGAACACACTGACTTATACATGGAAGAACGACATTCACGACCTGACTGTGATGCTCGGTAATGAGGTCTCTCGCTACTATGGACAATGGTCTTCTGCAAGTGCTATCGACTTCTGGAGTAAGGACAATCGTGACGTTAGTTTGACGAAGGACGCCTCTACTTTAAGTGGTGGCGGTGCTTTGAACCTTGAAAGCCGTGGTATCTCTTACTTTGGTCGTGTTGCCTATAGTTTGATGGGACGTTATAACCTGACTGCAACTATCCGTCGCGACGGTAGTTCTAACTTCGGTTCTGGTAACCGTTGGGGAACCTTCCCATCAGCAGCCGCATCTTGGCGTATCTCTGAGGAGCCGTTCATGAAGGACGTGAAATGGATTAAGAACCTGAAACTCCGTCTTGGTTGGGGTCAGACAGGTAACTCTGGTGGTGCCACCGACTTGGCAGTAGCAGGTCTATCTTCTACCAATGTGAAGTACACCTATTACAACGCAGGTCAGGGTATTGGCTATTTCAATGGAATGACATTCGACACAGGTTTCTTCTCTCCATTGGTTGACACCAACCTGAAGTGGGAAACCAACGAGCAGTGGAACTTCGGTCTTGACTTCGGTCTGCTCAATGGCGACCTGAACGTAGGACTCGACTACTTCATTCGTACCTCTAAGGATCTATTGCTCTATCGTCAGGTTCGTTCTTCAACAGGTTTCACCAATGTATACACCAACTACGGTGAGATTGAGAATAAGGGATTTGAGTTCAGTATCGCATACAACAAGCGTTTGAATAAGGACTGGACCATCAGTGCTACACTGACAGGTTCTACCTTGAAGAACAAGGTGAAGAAGATGGGTGATCCTATCTACAACACCAACTCCGACTCTTCTGGTCAGGGAACTGGCGACGGTTCTAACACGGGTGCCGTAGGTGCCGCTGACGGTTACCATTGGGGCAACCACTCCATCTGTATGGAGGGTGAGGCTGTAGGTTCTTTCTATGGCTATCGTGTAATTGGTATCTACAACAACGAGTCACAGTTTACCGAGACTCACGATGTCTTTGTGTTTGATGACGCAGGTAACCAGTTGTTCAACGAAGAC
>CALFUF010000163.1 GCA_937916405.1 uncultured Prevotella sp. | reverse complement strand
TTATTATTTCCCCACGTTTACCTGATGCAACTAACAGACCTGAGAGATTGTATACTTTCACATCGTCATTATTAGAATAACCACCAGTATATAATATTTGATGGATTCCCGTGGTCGTCCCCATCATATTTGCCAATGACAATACTCTTGAAAAATTGACGACATCACTAGTGGTATAAGCCTCAAAGGGTTTTACATCTCGTAAATTCGAAATAAACACGCTACCAGCATCTCTGTCACCAGTTGTCGGGGCTTTGTTGATTGCCATGACTTTTGAATTTGCCTCTTTTTTGATATAACAGGGCACAAAGGAAATACTATTCTTATGTTGCACTATTGGTTTAGTCATTTGAATCTCAACATTTTCCGCAGAGAAAGTAACATTACCTGACAGATTATATGGAGTTGCATATTTCTTATTATTTGGCATACTGATGATATATGGCATATAAGCCTCTATAGTTGCCGCTTCTTCAAAGTAATTGCCATCCAATGCACGTAACCAGAAGGGACGAACGTTTTCTGGATTTCCTGCTTCCTCGTAGCTCTTGAAGGTCATTAACTCTCCCTTAGTTTCATGGGTAATCTTTTGAACAGTAAATGGCAGTGTGATAGTCTCCCATCCAGTACACTTCCCGATTTCTGTCTCCATAGAGTAGTTATGAGTGTAACTTATCTCTCTTGTATTAAATGCTTTAGGGCAATAGAAATTATTATTACTTTCCTCATCTGAAAGAATAATACGTGTTGCAGTTCCATTTACAATTCTATTTCGGACACTGCTGGGAGCCCAAGAGTCACTCATCACATAAACTAAGATATTGGGATTAATCTGTTCGCCAAAGGTATTAGATGGTAGGCTCTCTGAAGCGTTCCATACCAATGCTGCCATCTGAGGACAGTTTGCAAAGATACGCCCCCCCACATTAATAATATCTTTAGGTGAACTGAAGGATATTAACGAAGACATACCTGCAAAAGCCTCTTCAGGTAAAGTCCGATCTGCAATAGTAGTATTTTCTAAATCCAAAAATTGAACATTCTGTAAACTTGTTTTAATGAAATTAATATCAGAAGTATTTAAAGAGCCTGAGATTGTTAAAGATTCTACATCAGAGGTGCCAGACCACTCAAAAGCCTTTTGTAGCAGTCCTTCACTTTTTACTTCTACTGTAGAGTTGCCATCATAAAAATATGTAATCTCATATACATAAGGAGCTGAGTCGTTCTTACGAGGATGTCTCGCAATTAATCTTAAAGTACCTAATCCATCAACAGCAGTTCGGTTAGTATACTGTTTTTCCTCTCCTCCATTGAATGTATAATATACTGTTGTACCTTCTGGAATAGTAGACTTAAAATACCTACCATCGTATTCTGTAACCTCAGGACTTTCACAAACAAACCAATCCACAGGATACTCAACAATATCTGATTCATATAGAGACTCTTTCACTGCAAATGCTTTTAATGTGCAATTCTCTGTTAATATGATCGGGTCTTTGAAAACTTGACTGTTCTTTGTAGGTGAATTACCGTCTAATGTATAATAAATGGTGGCACCGTCGGTCTTTGATGTGAGAGTCAATGTGTTTCCATCGCGAACAACCTCAGGGTTAGCACATTTATAAGCCGTTGGAAGAAGTGCGTCTGACTCTGTAATATTCGTAAAGTTTCTCCAACCTGGCATCAACGAATATATTTCTTTTGTCCCAGTTGGCACAACTAAAGGATACCAATCATGATTGCCAAATGAATTTTCTGAAATTGGCATTGGGTTCATAATATAGGAGTAAATTGTCCCTATAGTAATACCAGAAAATACCCAGTTTCCTATACTCTCAACATATGGAGGTATATACAATAATGATAAAGTATAATTCTCTATGCCATTCATAAAAGCTCTATTCCCTATAGACTTCAGTTGAGTAGGAAGTTTAAAATTGGTCAATTTGCATCCAGAGAAAGCATATTCCTCTATCACCTCTACTGTCGAAGGTAAATCACAATTACTTAAGATTTCACAATATTCAAAGGCATGAGATTCTATTGTTGCCAAACCTTCTGGGAGTATTACTTTTGCAAGTTGATCGAAATAATAAAAAGCATAACTTCCGATTGTTGTTACTGTTGAAGGAACAGTAAACATCACAAAACTTTCCCTTTTCCCATACGGCACATAGTATAATGTGGATTTATCCTTGTTATACAAAATCCCATTGTTGTCAACACTGAAATACTCATTACCTTCGGCAACCTCGAATGACTCCAAATGCTGGCTCTTATACAAATCGGATACTGAAGTGACACTTTGAGGCAGTCTCAACGTCTTAACACCGCTCTTCACACCACTAATTGACTTAATAGTATTAGGTAACTGGAGGTCTACTATCATATTATCACTAGTTCTGAAGTATTCCACACCATCCACCACATAATCGTAAGCACGGAAATAGACAGACTCTGGAATAGCCAAGACACTTTGAGTCGCAGCAGGTTGGTAATAATAGCAATAAACATGAGCCGAGCCTGAGTTGTAAAGCCTATAGGTCACGCCATTTTGAATCACCTCCTGCCCGTCACTATCCAAGCCAGAGCCGCCTATCAAATAATCATCCACATTAAAAGTAGGCTCAAAGTCACCCTCTATAACATTATTAATTCTTTTCCAGCCCTGACGAGTGGAGAATATGTCACGTGTGCCCTTGGGAACAACAAGTGTCTGATTATCCGGACTGCCCAATGGATCTTTGGTCGAAAGTTGGAATGGAGCACAATGTGCTATGACTTTACTGATGGTAACACCCAAAAATGCATAATCACCTATCGTCTCAACATATTGAGGAATAGTCAAAGAGGACAGATAGTTATTTTGTAAACCAGAATAAAAGGCTTCATAACCGATAGTCTTCAGTTGAGCGGGAAGTTCCAGACCAGACAAGGCACAGGATGCGAAAGCACTCTTACCGATTACCTCCACTGTTGACGGAAGAGGACAGTTACTTAACTTATTACAATATGAAAATGCATAAGAGCCAATGGATATCAATCCGTCAGGCATGGTCACTTTTTCCAAATTGGAAAAATCATAAAAGGCGTAGTCGCCTATGGATTCTACTGATGAGGGTAATGTGAAATTTGTAAAATTGTTGCGTTTACCATAGGGAGCATAGCAAAGCCAAGTTTTGTTTTTGTTATACAAAATCCCATTGTTGTCAACACTGAAATACTCATTACCTTCGGCAACCTCGAAACTCTCCAAGTCTCGACTTTGTTTTAAATCAGAGACAGAAGTGACACTCTGAGGTAATCTTAATGTCTTTACACCACCTTTCACGCCTTTAACAAATTTAATGGAGTTTGGCAGTTGTAAGTCTACAACATGGTCTGCATCAAAGTAATCAACACCCTCTACAACATAATCAGCACCACGATATCGAACAGACTCTGGAATTGAAAGTGAAAGTACATCACTGCTTATTGTTTGGCTCCAGCCACTATACAGATGTGCTACACCAGAATTATAAAGGCGATATACCACCCCATTAATTGTTACCTCCTGACCGTCATAATCCAATTCTGAATTAACAGGGTAATCATCGACATTGAATGTCGGTTCAAAATCTCCCTCAATAATATTATGGAACTCTTTCCAACCTTCATAGCCAGAGAAAATATCTACAGTCCCTTTGGGGACTACCAAAGTCTGATTTTGCGGATAGCCTAAAGGTTGGTTTGTGGATAATTGGATAGGTGCACAATGAACATATATGGTCTGAATATTCCAACCAGCAAAAGCCCAGTCACCTATTTTCTCTACATACTGCGGAATCGTTAATGAAGCTAATCCGATGCCTTCTGAAGAAAATGCACTCTCACCAATAACCTTCAGTTGGGCAGGCAGCTCAATGTTAGACAATGGACAATGATAAAAGGCACACCAATCTATTACCTCTATAGTTGAAGGCAAATTGCATGTACGAAGATTCTGACAATTATAAAAGGCAGAAACACCAATTGTTTCAAGCCCTTCGGGAAGTGTAATATTCTCTAACTTATCAAATTCACGGAAAGCATCATTGCCAATTTGTTTTACCGAAGAAGGCAATGTGAAAGAGGTAAAACTATTATGCTTTGCATAAGGAACTGAAATTATTACAGTCATATCCTTATTATAAAGAATACCATTATTATCAGTACTGAAATACTCATTACCTTCGACAACCTCAAATGACTCCAGATGAGTACTCTCAAACAAATCACTTACGGAAGTCACCCCTGCTCCTAACACTATTTTCTTAACACCGCTTTGGACTTTTTGTACAGACTTGACGGTCTTTGGCGTAACAAGTTCCAACGAAGTATTTCCAGTAGAAAAGCAGTCTACATCTGTTACAGTATAAGTCTGATTATCATAACTAACTGTCTCTGGTAATTCTAAGCGATCATTAGTTACTGATAACGAAGTACTTGGGTAATCATGATAAACATGAGCCTCTTTAGTATCGCCATACAAAGAATATTGGATATTATCAATCGTTACAGAGTAGTTATTCATCGACGCTAATGATTGTACTTGTCCTAAGACGCTCATCACCACACTCACTAATATAAATCTTTTCATAGTCGTATTTTGTTTGGCTAAATGACTTTATTAAATACTAGGTGATATAATATCATCCCTTTCCGGTTGCTGTCCTTCCATTTCCACCTTAACATCAGAACTATAATTAGTTCCTACGGCACTGATTGCGTATGTACGGACATAATATGACTTACCATCCTCAACTGGTAGTGTAGTCGCTATATTACCACTCGTACCACCGTTTTTACCAACCACAACTTTTTGAGTTGGACTAGGAGATGTTCCATAACAGAAACCATATTCCGTGACATCAAACATAGATGTATAACTTGCTGAGAGCTCCAATTCTGTAGCAGATTTCTTATTAGGTTGCGGTGATGTCACCTCTGGTAAAGTGCCTCTCAATTGGGTAATAATTACTTCCGCTCTCTTCGCATCGTCTCCTGCAATTATTGCAACCTTTGCATTACGATCCTCAACCGTGGTGTTGGCATCGCATGTTATAGTAATGTTTTCACCTGTTGCACTACTTGTACCATTGGGTTTGTCAACATGGCACCACGATTCTTCTATGGCAATACGCCATATACCGTTACAAGTCACAACTATTGTTTGTGACTCACCCAACGGACTCATATTGAGAGACTGAGGATAGACAGTTAGTGAATATGATTTCCCTTGCTGAGAGACCTCTATCACAGCAGTTGTCTCGCCAGAAATAATAATCTGACCATTCTGGGTGGTTGTATTAGGATTCTCTCCCACTTTCACTTTCAAGAAAGACTTACCACTGGTACCCTCATCACCATCAACAATCTCACACCACGTAGGCTTAGAAGTGACTTTCCAATTACTATTTCCTTCTATGGTAAAGGTATACTCACCACCATTGGCAGGAAACTCATATTTATTAGGGGTGACTGTTAAAGACAACTCTCCAGAAGTTTGTGTGATAGTAAGAGTTTTCGTAATACCAGGACTCTTAAATGTCAGTGTGGCAGAGCGACTCGAAGGGGTCGTGTTCTCATCAGTAGTCAACCAGACGCTCTGATTCCCACTTCCTTCTGTGATTTCAACTTTCAATGTAGCCCAATTAGTGTTATTGACAGTGATAGACCAACTGCAATTGGCATATACTTCAAATATCCTTTGTGTCTCCGTGGCACCAAGAGTAATAGTATTCACATTGTTGTCAATACGAATATAATCGTTAGTTGACGGACTTCCTGGTCCAGCATCATCGCCTCCTCCACAAGAGAAAAACAAACTGACATAACATATTATCAGTAGAAAACAAATAAAATTATTCTTCATTATACTATCTGTTTAGAAATTTATTAATATACCAGCATTAAGCAAGAATCCTGAGACATCGAAGTCTGCCTTATCTGCAGCCGCCTTAAAGTTTGTGTCATTACTTAATGCAATATCATATTCTGGTGCAACAAAAAGATAAAGATGCTGAATAGGGGCAAATAGTACTTTTGCACCAATAGTCACATAATGTGCTGTGGCACCGTCTCCATAATCCTCACTTCCTTCTACTTTTGAACTACTAAGGATATTACATGCATAGCCGACCTGTGGGGTTAGTGCAATACGACTAGCCAACGGAATCTGATATCCATATTTCACGGCAAATGAGCTCATTTTGTGCTTAGCAGAACCGAGGAAGTTTCCATCGCTATCGCTCCAATTCGTTACTTTTGACTCCATAATGCCAAGAGTATAACTTGCCTGAAGATCATGATTCTTATAAGTTCCACCTATAATACCCGTAATTCCTGATAAACTTCGCAAAGTAAAAGATAAGCCGAAATAGAAAGCTGAAGGCTTCACATAGTTAATGCGATTCAGTGTTACCGTATCTACTGTCGTCTCATTATACCTAACAAGATACTCACGATTCTGAGTTACAAAACCTCTTCTTGAAAACTGCATCTGATAAGTTCCAATGGGAACACTAACGGTCTCTGATAGATCTATGAAGTGATCCCCATTATAAGTTGTCTGAACATTTCCTGGTCGTGTGTAAATACTCAACCATCCAGTATGGGGCGTAGGAGCATTTGCCTTAAACACATTCTTTTGCTGAGCC
>CALFUF010000162.1 GCA_937916405.1 uncultured Prevotella sp. | reverse complement strand
TTGAGCGCTGGCCGGGTGGTATGTTGACCAACTTCCCGACTATCCGCAAGGCCGTAAAGAAAATGGCGAACATCGACAAACTGATGCAGGACGGTACTTTCAGCAACCTCTCT
Source organism: uncultured Prevotella sp. (assembly GCA_937916405.1). GTDB lineage: Bacteria > Bacteroidota > Bacteroidia > Bacteroidales > Bacteroidaceae > Prevotella. The sequence goes on along the minus strand of CALFUF010000162.1, from coordinate 8,763 downwards.
AAGCGTGAGTTACTGCAGATTACCCGTCAGCGTGCTAAGTTGGAGAAGAACCTCGGTTCTATTGCTGACCTGACCCGTCTGCCTTCCGCTCTCTTCGTTGTTGACGTACTGAAGGAGCAGATCGCCGTTCGTGAGGCTAACCGTCTGGGTATTCCCGTTTTCGGTATCGTAGACACCAACTCAGATCCTAACAATATTGACTTCGTCATCCCTGCTAACGATGATGCTAAGGACAGCGTAGAGGTAATTCTTACCGCTTGCTGCAATGCCATCAACGAGGGTCTTGAGGAGCGCAAGGTTGAGAAGGCTGATGAGAAGGCTGCTGACGCACAGGCAGAGGCGGAAGCCGAAGAGGTAAAGCCCAAGCGTGCCGCACGTAAGCCCCGCAAGACTGCTGAGGCTCCTGCAGAGGAAGCTCCTAAAGCTGAAGAGACTGCTCCCGCAGAGGAGGCACCTAAGGCTGAAGAGGCTGCTCCCGCAGAGGAAGAGGCACCAGCTGCTGAGTAATCTCGAATTATCGAGATAACGAAATATCGAAATATCGAGATAACGAAATTAATAATTAAATAAAAGAAATAAAACTATGGCTATTTCAATAGACGATATCAAGAAGCTTCGCGCTATGACTGGTGCTGGTCTTGCTGACGTAAAGAAGGCACTGACTGAGGCAGAGGGCGACTTCGACAAGGCAAAGGAACTGCTCCGCGAGCGTGGACTTGCCATCGCTGCCAAGCGTAGCGACCGTGAGACATCTAATGGTTGTGTTCTCGTAAAGGCTGCTGACGGCTTTGCCGCTATGATTGCCTTGAAGTGTGAGACCGACTTTGTTGCTAATGGCGCAGACTTCATCGCTCTGACACAGAGCATCCTTGACGCAGCTATCGCTAACAAGTGCAAGGACATCGAGGCTGTAAAGGCTCTGACCATCAACGGTCAGACAGCTCAGGAGGCTGTTACACAGCGTTCTGGTATCACTGGTGAGAAGATGGAGCTGGATGGCTACCTCGTACTTGAGGGTGAGAACATCGAGGTTTACAACCACATGGGTAAGAACACCCTTTGCACCATGGTACAGCTGAACAAGCCCGCAGCAGAGATTGGTCACAAGATCGCCATGCAGGTTGCTGCCATGAAGCCTGTAGCACTCGATGCTGAAAAGGTTGACAAGAAGATTCTGGACGAGGAGTACAAGACTGCTGTCGAGAAGACCAAGCTCGAGCAGGTTGAGAAGTACGTTGAGGTTGTACTGAAGAAAGCTGGTATCAATCCTAACTTGGTTGACTCAGAGGATCATATCGAGAGCAACATCAAGAAGGGCTGGCTGACTGAGGAGCAGGCTAAGGAAGCTCGTGAGTTGAAGGAGAAGGCTGCCGCTGAGAAGGCTGCTACCTTGAATCCTAACATGATCGAGAACATCGCCAAGGGTCGTGTACAGAAGTTCCTGAAGGAGAACTGCCTTGTTGATCAGGAGTTCCAGTTTGGTGATGGCGACAAGGCTACCGTATCACAGTGGCTTGCCCAGCAGGATAAGGAGCTGAAGATCGTAGACTTCAAGCGTTTCACACTCGTAGCAGAGTAATATACAATTCTACTATACAAAAGTGCTGACTCTATATAGGAGTCAGCACTTTTTATTTAATCGTCCCAATATCTGATCTTACGAGTCTGTACGACATTCGTTGTCTGACTTTGCTCATCTTTTTCCCAATACACGATGTTCAAGGCATTGCGTGTCCAGTTTCCCACATCGTCATGGTCCTCGTAGTTATTTCGCATATTCACAGACATCACGCATTCGTTTTTCTCGTCATACACTTTCTGACTCTGATTCAATATCTCATCCTGGTCGTTATAGATATACTCATTGATATAGGTGATATTGGCAGCTTTATTAGTTAGTGTACGCTTGACAAGTCTGTTACGCTTATCATACTCATAGTCAATAACACTCATCCCCGACCGCTCCAGCATCTTCCCCTGTGTCAGATAGCCAAACCTGTCATATTTCCTATCTGTAATATCCGGATTCTCCATTTTGCCATTCTTAGCGAAACGCTCCATGGGATTCTCTGCCACTGCATTCTCTGTTATCACTTCTTGCACATGCCCCTTCAATCCGAAGATCATCGCATCTTTATAATAAGGTGTGCTCGGCATGTAGAAGAAATTCAGGTCCTTGGCGCCATTGTCATTCAATGTTTCCGACACTTTGATATCTCCATAAGCACCAAAGAAATACTCAGCCCCACCTCTCCTAGTGTATTCCCCATACTCCTTCTCCAGTTTATTCAAGAAATAAGTATGGTTACGAGCCAACATATCCTTGGTACGATAAGGTCCCACCGTCACATAGACAGACTGCACAAAGCGAGTGGTCAATTGCACATTCACCATCACTTTCGCACGGATACCATAATAGTTCCCACGGAAATAGAAATCCTCACGGTCATCGGAAGTACCCCATTCCGTAAACCCTTTCTCTCTCATTGCCACGACAAAGGAGTCTACAGGACCCTCCAATGGAATACCCAGGAAGTCCATACAACGAGTGTCTGTCTGAGCCTGAACACTCACCAACCCGAAAAGCGCCAGGCAAAAAGTAAGTAACTTTTTCATCATACTTGATGCAAAGATAATCATTTTAAGAAAAAAATCCTTATCTTTGCCCCAAAAAAGAAATCGTCATGAAGATTTTCGCTGTCGGCATGAACTATATCCAGCACAATAAAGAGCTGGATGGAGCGTTATATAAACCAGAGAAACCTGTCATCTTCACGAAAGCGGACTCGGCATTGTTGAAGGATCACAAGCCCTTCTTCATCCCTGACTGGAGTGAGCAAGTGGACTATGAGACAGAGCTGGTGGTTCGTATCTGCCGGTTAGGTAAGAGTATTCCCGAACGCTTTGCCCATCGTTATTACGATGCGGTGACTGTTGGGATTGATTTCACGGCACGTGACCTTCAGCGAGAGGCTCGCAAGCAGGGACACCCCTGGGAAATATGCAAAGGTTTCGACGGTTCTGCCGTTATCGGCGAATGGGTGGACATCAATAAGTTTCGCGACATCCAGGCGATACATTTCCACCTTGACATCAATGGTAAGACCGTACAGGAAAGTTGTTCGAGTGACATGCTCTATAAGGTTGACGAGCTGATTGCCTATATCTCCCAGTTCTTTACCTTGAAGACGGGTGATTTACTCTATACAGGAACACCAGTAGGCGTGGGACCTGTTCATATCGATGACCATCTGGAAGGGTGGCTGGAAGAAAGGAAAGTATTGGAATTCAATTGTAAGTAGATGAGGAAAGCGATACTGAGTTTTTATCTGTTATGCTGCTGTCTGACGATAGGAGCACAACGGTTCTTCAACTTGACGGCACCACAAGTCAAGGTTGACTCCGTATTGCCAGTCGTCTCTTATGCTTTACCTCTTTATGACAACTATGCGGACTCCACCTATTCCATCAGTATCGAATATCCGGAGTTCATCCCCATGAGTGAAGCCGACATCAAGCATTATCAGCAAATCACCAATGAGGAACTGCCCAAGCTTCCTAAAGTAAGCCAGCAAATCAGTATCTCGCGAAAGAAAGCATCTCTGGAAGTTTCCTTTGTCCCCTTGGTCTATCGCAACAAGAAATACCTGAAACTGGTCAGTTTCATGCTGAAAGTCAAGCCTAAGGCTGTGAACAGGAAGAGTCTCAGCAGACGAGCCGCAGGAGGTAACCGCTATGCCGACCATTCCGTACTCCAAGAAGGCACGTGGGTAAAGATACGGATACCAGAAACAGGTATATACCAACTCAGCAACGACCTCCTTCAGAAAGCCGGGTTCTCGAATAGCGGAAAAGTGAAGATCTACGGCTATGGAGGTGGCTTGCAACCAGAAAAGCTGACTGCCGACTATCTGACATCGACAGACGACTTGCAAGAAGTTCCCACCTGTCAGGTGGGGGAACGTCGTCTTTTCCATGCCATTGGTCCTGTCACATGGAATGACAAGCACCAGCGTATCCGTAATCCTTATTCTGACTACGGTTATTATTTCCTAACAGAGAGTTCTGACGAGCCCCAGACTATCAGTCAGGAACAATTCCTTGCCAACAATTATCCTTTGGAAGATGACTACAATACGCTTTATGAAGTAGATAATTATGCTTGGTATCAGGGAGGGCGTAACCTCTATGACGCAACGGTTCTAAAAGGAGGTACTAATTATGACTATACCCTCAGCACCTCCGGGGGATCCACCAAAGGTTCTGTAACTGTCGTTGTCTCCGCCAATCAGGCGACGACCGTTGCCGTCAGCGTCAACGACCAGACTTTAGGTAACATCTCCATCCCTGCCAGTGGCAGTTATGATGCCATGCGTGTGGCAAGTCAGACCTTCACCGTTGATAACCTTCAGAAAAGCAACAAGGTAAGGCTCTTACCTACGGCAGGCAATGCCACTGTTCGTCTTGACTATATCTCCCTCTATTGTGAGTCACCAACAGAGGCACCTAACCTGTCGTCTGGTAGTTTCCCGACACCAGAATATGTGGGGATGATTGCCAATCAAGACCACCATGCGGACGAGGCTATTGACATGCTCATCATCATACCCGAAAGCGGAGAGCTCGCCTTACAGGCACAACGTCTCAAGAAACTCCATGAGGAGATGGACGGCTTGCGTGTCCGGGTCATCACCGCTGATGAGTTATATAATGAGTTCAGCAGCGGCACACCCGATGCCAACGCATATCGGCGTTACTTGAAGATGCTCTACGACCGCGCCGCATCAGAAGAAGACATGCCTAAGTACTTGCTGCTGTTTGGCGATGGAGCTTGGGATAATCGTATGCACTCATCTGCCTGGGCTAGTGAGACTCCTGATGACTACCTGCTCTGCTATGAGAGTGACAACTCGTATAGCCATACCGATTGCTATGTCTCGGACGACTATTTCTGTATGCTTGACGACAACGAGGGTGGTGACATGCTCCATACTGACAAGGCGGATGTCGCTGTAGGACGCCTTTCTGTCCGTAATGCTGAGCAAGCCACTGTCGCTGTGGATAAGATAGAACATTATCTCCGCAACGATTACGCTGGCGCCTGGCAGAACATCGCCTGCTTCCTTGGTGATGATGGTAACGAGAACCAGCACATGAAAGATGCCCATGCTGTGGCGACCCTTACCGAACAGCTGCAGCCTGCCCTTCAAGTCAAGAGAGTCATTTGGGATGCCTACCCCCGCACGACATCAGCCACAGGAAACAGATATCCTGATGTCACCCGCCTGTTGAAACAACAGATCAACTACGGAGCCCTCATCATGAACTACTCCGGACACGGAGGTCCTACAGCGATCTCCCATGAGCATGTGCTGACTCTTCAAGATTTCCAAGATGCCGTGTCCACCCATCTACCGCTCTGGATAACAGCCTCATGTGACATCATGCCCTTCGACGGACAGGAGGAGAATATTGGCGAGACTGCGATGTTGAGTGACAAGGGAGGTGCCATCGCTTTCTTTGGTACTACCCGAACAGTATACCAATCATACAACCGCTTGATGAATCTTGCCTTCATGAAACACGTCTTGTCTAAGAACACGCCTATTGGTGAGGCAGTACGACTCGCAAAGAACGAGCTTATCCAATCTGGTAGTGACCAGACGGCAAACAAACTGCAATACTCCTTATTGGGAGACCCTGCCATTGTCTTGACTATCCCCACCAATTCCATCGTCGTTGAGTCCATCAACGGAAAGAATATCGACACGCTTACAGAACCTCTTCAAATTGGAGCAGGTGCCACAGTAGAGGTAGCCGGATATATCAAGAACCCAGAAGGACAGGTCGACGACCAGTTCATGGGTGAGATGACCGCCATCGTTCGTGATGCCGCCGAGGAGATCATCTGCCGTCGCAATAACACCTCTGAAGCTGAGACCGCCTTCGTCTATACTGACCGTACCAAGACGCTCTTCCAAGGCAGCGACAGCGTCAGCAAGGGCCGCTTCAATTTCTCTTTTGCTGTTCCACGTGACATCAGCTATTCCGGGGACAACGGACTCATTAACATCTATGCGGTCAATGAGGAGAAAGACGAGGTGGTCAACGGTTTTACTGACCAGATTGCCTTTAGTGGTATAAGCAGCGAGGGTGAGAACAGCGACGGACCGGAGATCTATTGCTATCTGAACAGCAGCTCTTTCGTGGATGGCGGGACCGTCAACCCCACTCCCTATTTCATTGCCGAGGTCTCTGACCCCAATGGTATTAACACCACAGGAAATGGTATCGGACATGACCTCCAATTGGTGATCGACGGGGAATTGTCACGTACCTATAATCTTAATGACTATTTCGTATACGACTTCGGCAGCTATACCAAAGGCACCGTCGGATTCAGCATTCCGGAACTCAGCGAGGGATCGCACCGTCTGCAGTTCCGTGCATGGGATATACTCAACAACTCCACGACCAGTGTGCTGGATTTCAAGGTGTCAAAGGATGCCGCACCTGCTTTCTTTGACGTGGAGTGTACACAGAATCCCGCCACGACCTCAACAGGTATCCGTATCATCCACGACCGGGTGGGCAGCAATCTGGATGTTGTCCTCGACATCTTCGACATGGCGGGGCATCATCTATGGCAGCACCATGAGCATGGTACTCCTTATGACAACAGCTACCTGATTAACTGGGACCTTTGCATAGATGGTGGTCACAGACTGCATACGGGTGTCTATCTCTATCGTGTCCGCATCAGCAGCAATGGCTCCAGCCAGACCTCTAAAGCAAAGAAAATCATCATCATAAGCAATAAATAAACAGCTACTGCGTTTAGTAAGATGATGAAAGCAAATAAGATATATACGACCATCGTTGTCCTGCTGCTCACTCTTTCTGTGAAGGCACAGGACACAAAGAGCCAGTTCAATCCTATTGAGCACGCTGTGGTGTCACAGACCATTGCTCCTGATGCCCGTGCCGCTGGTATGGGTGACGTGGGTGCCGCCACTGATCCCGATGTCAACTCCCAATACTGGAACCCTGCCAAATACCCGTTCTGTATCAGTCGGGCTGGTATCGCCCTTAACTATACTCCTTGGCTGCGCCAGTTGGTCAATGACATCAGTCTCGCATACGTTGCCGGTTACTATCGTATTGGTGACTATTCGGCAATATCCGGCTCTCTCCGTTATTTCTCGTTGGGAGAGGTGATGACATCGATGGAGGAGAACGCCATGACGGTCAAGCCATACGAGATGTCGATAGATGTCGCTTACTCGCTGATGCTCAGTGAGAAATTCTCTATTGCAGCAGCTATCCGCTGGTTGTATAGTGACCTCCGCTACGACTATTCTGAGGACTCCTCACCAGCCTCCGCCTTTGCTGCCGACCTGGCATTATACTATAACAACTACATCAATATCGGACAGCGTGAGTGCCAGTTAGGACTGGGTATGAATATCTCTAACGTCGGTAGTAAGATTAAGTATTTTGGTGACGACCGCTCCAACTTCCTGCCGGCAAACCTGCGTCTTGGTGCCTCCCTGATGGTGCCTATCAATGAGTACAACCGCTTCACGATTGCTGCTGACGCTAATAAGTTATTGGTTCCCACTGTTCCCAAGCAGAATGACGGGGAATCGAAAGAGGACTATGAGCAGCGTGTCCTCGAGGAATACAATGATGTGGGCTCTATCGCTGGTATCTTCAAGAGCTTTGGTGATGCTCCTGGCGGCTTCAAAGAGGAGTTGCAGGAGATCCAATGGAGCGTGGGTGCCGAGTACACCTATCATGACCAGTTCACCCTTCGTGCCGGCTATCACCATCAGAGTGAGAACAAAGGTAATCTGAAATACTTTACGGTCGGAGGTGGTTTCCGTATGAGTGTCTTCTCACTCGATGTCGGTTACGTGATTGCCACAGCAAAGAGTAACCCCTTGGACCAGACCCTCCGTTTCACCCTTGCCTTCGACATGGACGGCATCAAAGACCTGTTTAAGAGATGATCAGGGTCGGTATGGGATACGATGTCCATCAATTGGTTCCTGGTCGGGAACTATGGATGGGCGGCATCAAGTTAGAACATGAGTTAGGACTTCTTGGACATAGTGATGCTGACGTGTTGATACACGCCATCTGTGATGCTATCCTTGGTGCCGCAAACATGCGGGATATCGGCTACCATTTCCCTGATACTGCTGCCGAGACAGACGGCATGGATAGCAAGATTCTCCTCAAGAAGACTATTGAACTGATAGCTACCAAGGGTTATCAGTTAGTGAATATCGATGCCACCATCTGTGCCGAGCGTCCTAAGATGAACCCCCATATCCCTGCCATGCAAGAATGTATGGCAAAGATTATCGGATGTGACGTGGATGCCATTTCCATCAAAGCAACGACCACTGAGAAACTCGGTTTCACTGGCAGACAAGAAGGTATCTCCGCCTACGCTGTCGCTTTGATAGAGAAATAACGATACTTATCTAAGAAACAGCAGTATCTTTGCAAATATGAAACGACTGTTGTATGGTTTGATACTCCTAATAACTGTGGCAGGATGTGTCACTGATGCGAAACGTACCCGTATGCGAAGTGAACTTGACAGTATCAACGTACTTAACAGGGCAAACAAATCTTTTACGACAAAGGATGTGGAGCCATACATTCTGTTCTTCGACGACCACGGGACTCCTAATGATTCTGAGTTTAATTATATTTTGTACTATCAATCCTATAAATCTTGTTAAATAGCTG
>CALFUF010000161.1 GCA_937916405.1 uncultured Prevotella sp. | reverse complement strand
GCAAATGCGCAGTCAGCGAGAGCAGGCTTCCGACCAATTGCGTGCTCAACGCGAACAGTCGACAGAACAGTTGAAGGCTGCTCGTGAACAGTTCGACGAACAGTTGAAGACTACCAAGGAGCAACTCCGTGTGATGGCGCAGCAATTGATGGATGCCCAGGCGCAGCGGTTGAAGGAGGAGAATAAAGAGAATATGGGTACGATTACTCAGCCGCTGAAGGACGCTATCACCGAGATGCGTAAGGCAATCAATGATAATACCAAGGACCACACCGCGCAGAATGCCTCCCTCCGTGAGCAGTTGCGCATGATGATGGAGTCGAACAAGGAGATTGGTGAGAAAGCGGAGTCGCTTGCTAATGTGCTGCGTCGTGATAATAAGGTCAGTGGTAATATGGGAGAGATTATCCTGGGCGATCTTCTGGCGTCTCAGGGGTTGACGGAGGGTATTCATTATGAGGTACAGGCACGGTTGCGTGACGAGCAGGGCAGACCCCTGAAGAACGATGATACAGGGAAGGAGATGCAACCTGATGTCATCCTTCATTATCCGCAAGGACAGGATGCCGTCATCGACTCAAAGGTGTCACTCGTCGCTTACCAACGGTATGTGAATGCTGAGGATCCTGAAGAGAAAGAGCGTGCCTTGCAGGAGCATATCAAATCTATCCGTTCCCATGTCACTGAATTAGCACGTAAGGATTATTCCAAGTATATCAAGGCACCTCGTGAGGCAGTCGATTTTGTGATTATGTTTGTGCCTTTTGAGAGTTCCTTGCAACTTGCCCTTGCCAATGACCCGACTCTATGGCGTGAGGCTTTTGAGCGGAAAGTATTTATCACGGGCGAGCAGAACCTGTTAGGTATCCTCCACATGATTCATATCGCATGGGTACAGAACCAGCAGGCAGAGAATCAGGAGAAGGTGTTTGGTATTGCAGAGTCATTATTAGACCGCTTGGGTGACTTCATCCAGCGATATAATAAGATAGGAGAGCAACTCGACCAGGCACATCGTGCTTTTGAGTCTGCTGGTAACAAACTGTTTACGGGTCGCCTGTTGTCTGACCAACGGCGTGAACAAGCGCTGAAGTTTAAGCACGAACAAGGTCGGAAGACCTGTGCAGCGGCTTATCTGCTCCTGTGTGAGGGACTGCAGAAGGAATACGGTATCACCGAAAAACCCGTTTTTGAGTATGGGGAGCACGGCAAACCCTCCATCATCGGACATCCCGAGATTCATTTCAACCTCAGTCATTGTCGGGAGGCTGCAATCTGTGTCATCAGCGATTGCCCTGTAGGTGTTGATATCGAGAGCATCCGGGAATATAAGGACACATTAGCTCACTATACGATGAATGACGAGGAACTGGTACAAATTACCCACTCTCCTCATCCAGACAAAGAATTTATCTGTTTCTGGACCAAGAAGGAAGCGGTCCTGAAACTTTCTGGTGAGGGCATTCGTAACGACATGAAGACCGTCCTGACAGGGCAGGAGACGATAGAGACGGTCGTCTGCGAACAGCGAGGCTATATCTATTCCGTCACTTACTGAAGGTCGAAGATGTGATGGAAGCCGCTCAGGCGGAATATCTCCTCCACGTCTTCATTGAGATTACGTATTTGAATACTGCCTCCGCGTTGTTCACTATTACGTTTCAATTGCATGAAGAAACGCAGTCCTGAGGAACTGATATATTCCAGTTCCTTACAATCTATCACTAGTTTTTGATCCGTCAGGTCAGTCACACGGTTCAGTTCTTCATTCATCTGGGTGGTGGCAATAGTGTCAAGTTCACCACGAAGGAATACCACTACCTCTTTCTCGTTTTGTTGGATATTGATTTTCATATTATTATTTATTTGAGTATCTTTGTCATAATCAGCATGTTACGCCCATCGTCAGCGCGCTCGTAAACTACCTGATCCATCAGTTGCTGATAGAGGTAGATGCCTAACCCTCCCACCTGCCGGTCGCCGACGGTCTGGTTGACATCCACTTCCTGACGGGCAGTAGGATCAAAGGGCGCCCCACTGTCGGTAATACTAACGGTCAGGTCGCCTCGCTGACTGTCACTGGTGGCTGGTGTCCCCTGAATGTCAATGTCGATACGTCCGATGGTAGCTTTCGGATAGGCATAGTTAATACAGTTTACCACTGCTTCCTCCACGGCAAGCATGATCTTACTGGTCTGCCTCCGTTCGCATCCCAGACAGTCGCAAAATTCCCGCAGGAGCGATTTCACCCGTTGTATTTCCTCGATCTCGTTGGTAATGACGA
>CALFUF010000160.1 GCA_937916405.1 uncultured Prevotella sp. | reverse complement strand
CGTACCTCGCCGAACACCTTGTTCTTGAAAACTTGAATCTTTGTTTGCATTTTTTCGAGTTTTTGTGAGGAAGAAGTGTTGAAATTGGTACCTTTTCACTCATGAGCCTTCCATCACTCACTTCACTCGGGTTAATAATAGTGCGTTAATTCGCCATTGCATCTTTTGCATCGGCAAAGGTAGGGAGATAAAAAAAGAAAAGCCCCCTATATAGGGGCTATCGATAGGGGCTATATAGGGGTTGTCGAGGTTGATTATCAGGAAGTTAACTGCTTTTATTTGTCATGTATAAAGCGGATTTGAGGATTTAGTTTTAGAAAAGTCTCCCCATTATCATCACACCATACCTGATAAAAATCATGTCTACTTGTTGATGGAGTATCAAATGCAGTATTGTTGAAAAGATAATTCTCAAGTTGATTCCTATCATAGAAGTGGTAGCATACGATATCACCATCCTCTTTCACTACGATATATCCTCCATTTGCTACATATTTGCAGTCCCAAGGCTTGTTGGCTGTCATCCCCAAGGCGTAGATGATTAGAAACTGCTTCATGCAATACTCATACCATTTATCTCCATGATGATCGTCATGAAGTTCACATGGATCTATATTAGCGACAAATTTCAATACGTTAGATAACTTGCTGTCAGTTTTATGGCTATAATACACCAAAAGACATTCAGATAGAATCTTATGAAAGTTGGTGTCTATATATCGTAGATTCCTGAAGAAAACATCATTCAGCATTCCCGCATATTCTACTTTGTAGCCCCATTCTTCTATCTGCTCGAACCATTTTTGGAAAAAACCTTGACGTCTTTTTTCCTTTGTGTCGCTCATGGCATTCAAAATCTCCACTTGCCCTGGAGTAATTCCGCCTGTTATGCGATAGAGGAAATTCGTTCCGTTCTTGTTAGAATTGACAAGAGTTGAACGCCCACCTATTTTTGACTTAATAGAAAAGCCCATTTCTGGTGTCCTGTCAGTTCGCATATCGTGAATAACCATTCGGATGTCCTTCTTTTCAGAGGATTTGGCTTTAAGTTCATGCATGTCGAGTTCATTCATGAATGTCTCTATATCTGGAAATTCAAGTTTCTCTTTCCCACCTTTTGCTCGGCTATTCTTTATTTTCTGAAGAAGCAATTTAGCCATCTCGTCAAATCTCTCTTGACTTATGGTGACCTCATTCTGATTCCCCTGTAAAAGAATCTGTCGATTTATGCTATCAATAGAATAAACATTATCTTCTGCATATTTCTTCTCCATTCTAAGAATTTTAAGAATTGGGAAATAAATATCTGAAAGTTTCTGGTACTTTTCGTCTCCAGAATACAAAACGCCATCTGCTAGTAGACGGAGATAGGTATAAACTTCACTCCATTCTCCCTTATTGCCAGTCAATGCCATATTTATTAATTTAAGCGATTATAAAATTATATTAATCCTAATATTTGAAGTTCTTTCTCTGCCGTTGCCTGAATAGCAGGAATAGCAACAGAGTTCCCAAATTGTTTATAGGCTGAAGCATCGGCAACGACAATCTTAAACTCGTCAGGGAAACCTTGTAATCTAGCCCACTCGCGTGGTGTCATGCGACGGATACCGTCACGATTGACCTCGCCTTTGATGTTTGTTACAGGCGTGAAATCTTTCAGTCGTTTGTCGATAATAAGGTTTCTCTCCCTTCCCATACCACCGACGACAATAGCGTTTGCCACACCATCCTTGTCGATAATTTCATAGCCAAAGCCGTGACCTGCAGCCTCATGCCGGGCACGGTGACGCTTAAGCGTTTCCACATAGACTGTAGAGAGATAATATTTCACTGACGGGACTTTCTTCTCCATCACGTCACGGAACTTCGGGCGATTGTCGCCTGTGGTCGTTGGTTTAGGGTAGTGGAAATCTGTCACATCAATGCCAAGATCTTTACGGAAGCCTATAATGTATATGCGCTCACGGTGTTGGGGCACGCCGTAGTCCATAGCGTTTAGTATCTGCGGTGGTACAACATCATAGCCAGCATCGTCGAGGTGTTCGAGAATGGTTTTTAGCGTGCGTCCCTTGTCGTGGATGGCTAACCCTTTTACGTTTTCAAGGAAGAAAGCCTTAGGCTGGTGCTTGCGGAGAATGGCCTCAATCTCGAAGAAGAGCGTGCCACGAGTCTCGTCCTTGAAACCGAGACGACGACCGGCAAGTGAGAACGCCTGACAAGGAAATCCACCACAAAGAATGTCAAATTGCTGTGGAATGAAACTCTTTGTCGATTCTTTAGTGATGTCTCCGAAAGGCATTTCGCCATAATTGGCTAAGTAGGACTCTTGTGCCTTAGCATCAAACTCCGACGAGTAAACGCATTTACCACCAAGGTTCTGGAAGGCAATACGGAAGCCACCAATACCGGCAAAGAGGTCGATGAAGGTGAAGCGAGGATTCTTTGGAGTGGGAAAGGGGACTTTGAAGAAGTCGTCGAACAAATTGTATTCTAATGGTGATTCTGCAGTCATCCAAATTTGCTCGTCGGTTAAATCCTCGTCTTTATTCTGTTTGAATTTCTTTCGTGAAAGAAATTCACGGATGGCAGCAATGATTTCTTCTTTCTTCTTTTCATCCACCTCTTCGTGATTTTGGTGCAGATAGTGGCTAAGCACCGCCATCTGGTTCTCGTATGATGTCTCGCCATAAATCTTGACACCATTCTCGGCAACTTCCTCGGGAAAGGCTTCTAATTTCAGATTGTCTTTGGTTTCTTTCTTTGCCATGATGATTATTATTTCAGCCACAAAGTTACACATTTTCTTCGATAATAAAGTCATTTGTCTGTGAAATATTGGTGATAGGTCATTTCCTTTGTTGTTTAACATTTAACTGCTAATCCTCGAAAATAGACTGGATGAGTCTGTATCTGGGTGGTAATAAACCTGTCTGCTGGATATCCCACTTCTCTTGTGCCAAATTCCTGATACCCCAATGCTGCTCAAAAGTCTTCCACTTGGCTTTCAGGTTCAGTTTCTCAGCAAATGCCTCCGCAATACACATCGCCTGCTTACGAGAGGTTTCGGGAAGTAGTTGGTTATTCTCATCCACAAAATGTTCTTTGCGTAACAATCTCCAATATACTACCGCATTGTCCGTTGATAATATGTCATCCTCCTCTCGCTCGTTTTCCGGCTCCATATTCAAGCTCCTTCTTGGCAGATTACCAGGAGAGGCGACAGGTCCTGCACTGTATGTTTTGCCAGCATGCTTTTGTGCCAGTCTCGTCTGCCCGAGTATATAGGTGTCCTGATAGTCTGCGGCATAGGCATAGAGTCCCAGCAAGATATCCTCGTCGGGGTAGTACCTGACGATATCAAGTGCCTTTCTCAAAGGAACCGGACCCTTGCCGGTCTCTATATATTCTCCTCTATAGTCCTTGCGCTTTTCCATTCATTAGGTGAAGTATAAGTCTGTGTGACGCAGCAGATCTGCAATTTCGTTGCAGATTTGTTGCTCTGGAGTTAAGTGATTGGGGTCGAAATCGCCAGCATAGTCTTCATCGTATGGAGGTTCGTAAAGACTTTTGAAATGGAATCTCAGGTCTCCGCCAAAGCAAAGATTATACTGCCGCACTATTCTGAAAAACCAACTCACCATCTCCTTCGGCTCCATAATGGGGACTGGCATGGGATACATCAAATCCATGCTGTCGATGATTAATTTGTCGTCTTCATCGTAATAATAGCCTTTTGTGGCGTGTAGCGTGACGTCAAAATTCTTTTGTGTATCGTTGAGAAGAGTAAACCCCATGTCCTTCAGTTTAGAATAAAATTCCATAATACGATGTCCTCCCCAGTTTCCACTGTAAGCAATTTCCTCTAATCGTGGTGCTATCAATGTACAGAACTCAAAACCTGACATTTTACGTTCTTTTGTGTCAGTAAGACGTACCAATTGCACCTCATTGCACTCCACTTTGTCCCAGACAACTCCCTCTCCGTCTTGGATTGAAAGGATTTCATATTCGTCTTCTATTAATCCTCCTGTATCTTCTAATCTCTGGTGAATGGTAGATTTGTCCACATACGACACGACAGGGTGGCTGTGTGTGGTAATACCATACTCACCGTTTTCTCTACGTGTCTCATCTATGACTATGAGCGTGGCAATCTGAATTCCAATCTCTCCTTTGCAGGCGATAATCTGATAGGGTGGGTCTAACTTCAACAGTTGGGTCTGAATCATTTCTTTATTCTTTTAAGTAGTTATTCCTCTTGTATAAATCCGATACGTCTGCGGGGCTTCGGTTCCTTGGGCTGTAGCTCCGCCAGTGCCTCGCTGATGGCATCCAGTTGCGCACGGGTCGACTCGTTGATGTCGTTCTGGTCGGCAAGGATATCCTCCATATCGAGTTTCAAGTTCTCAAAATCTTTTCGTAACTGGACAATTTCAATAGTCGAATTTGATTGTGGTAGTGATTGGGGCGTACGTCGAAATTCTATAAACGTACGGATAATACCTATATTCATTTGTATTGCCAAGGGGGAGCGAAGCACACTGCTCAACATGGCTACGCCATGCTCTGTGAAAGCATAAGGCAGTTTCTGTGTCCCTCCACGCCTTTCTGTTAGTTTTGATGTCGCAATTTGCGATTTCAAAATTTCAAACTCGCCTTTTGTTAATTGAAACATGAAATCCTCTGGAAATCTCTCAATATTACGTTTCACTTGTTCATTCAGACGTCTTGTTTCAACTCCATACAACTCTGCTAAGTCGCGGTCCAGCATCACACGCTGTCCCCGAATCTCATGGATTTTATTCCGTATCGGCTCTAAACTTTGCTCCATATTGCTAGTTATGGTTTTTAGTCTTCATTCTTCCTGCAAAGTTACAGGGAGTTGGGTTGAATAACAAATAATTTTGTTCCAAAAACGTTTCTGTATGTTTCAGCCACTCAAATTTTTCTCGTTTTTGGCGTAAAAAATGTTAAAACGGAAATAGGAATGCTAAACGTTATCCCATGAGGCTATCCGTTCCACACGATTCAGAATCAACAGGAATGCGAGGAAGTAAATATTATCCACAGTTCACAGAGTTGTTATTCTGTCTGTGAACTGTGGATAATTGTGGAGATACTACATCACTATTCGTCCTAGTGGATGCTTACAAATCCAGAGACGTTTGAGACTGTAAATTTATATGAAGTCACAATTGTAAACAAAATCTCTGAATGCCAAAAGTTTCTTAGTTGGTTCCAGATGCTCTGTGCCTTCATATTTTAATGTATTAATATCCTAATTTTTTCATGTTATTTTCCCAATCGTAGTTGTATGTCGGGTTAAAAGAGTTAGTATATGATTCTCTCCCTGAATATATCTAAAAATACTCTCTTACAGCAAACTCAAACTGGTCGATGAAAATCTGTTTGAAGGCAAACAGGTTATTTTGCTCGTAGAATATAAGCATAGCCTTCTTGTAGTCAATAGAGTCTACAGAACGGAAACTCAGCGGACAATAGCCATTTGCTATCAGTATGGCAT
The DNA here is from genome assembly GCA_937916405.1 of uncultured Prevotella sp. GTDB lineage: Bacteria > Bacteroidota > Bacteroidia > Bacteroidales > Bacteroidaceae > Prevotella. The sequence goes on along the minus strand of CALFUF010000160.1, from coordinate 3,488 downwards.
TACTGGTGATCCGGGCTGTTCGCTTGTTGCCATCAGAAAAAGCCTGTATATACGATAATAGTGCAAGTGTCAGAAGTGCTTTCTCGAAAATACTGTCCCTGCTGTTAATCAGGTTGCATGTGTCAAGCATCGCCTCACGAATTTGGAATTCATTATCCAACGGATGGTAATTGGTGCCAGTGATACCTACACGCCGATGACGAATGCCTCTATCCACTGAGAGTTCCTTAGTCAGCAACTGATGGATATCCTCAATATGGCTGACAGTTAAGGTCTGCAGATAGTCAGGATTGTCAAGAATAAAACGCAAGGCATCTTTATGATTGAGAAGCATCACGGCTTCTTCCTTTGTCTTTCCATCGGCTGTCTTGCTCTCCCGAAGCAGGCGTTCTGTCTCCAGCAAAGAGTATGTGTTACCTTCTATCTGTGACGATTTCCAACTAAGGTCAATGCCCAAACGCTCCATCTCCTTGCGATATTCATTATCGGTCATCTCGCTTACATGTTGGCGAAACTCAGCCTGTAACTCCTGTAGGTGTGCATTTTCTTCGTTGGTGAAAAGCCTGACGGCAGGGAGTTGCTCACGAATCAGTTCAAAGTTGAAAGAGGTCTGTACCTGTCGCTTATCCACATCAAGTGCAAAGTAAGTGTCCAGATTGAGCGGCATTAACAAATGCGCCTGATTAGAAAGACGATAGCGGGTGGCACGAGCCTTGCCCTCAACGACAATATCACCATGCTGAACACCAGCGGCAATGAGACGCTTCAAGGTGGCATCGCTACTATCGAAGGCAATACCCTTTGCTATTTCACCGCGAGAAGATAGCGGATGATAGTGCAAAAACTGTAGAATTTCTCTTGATATATCCATCCCCCAAAGTGTAAATCAGTGCAAATATAATGATTATTCTTTAATTATCGGCTCATTGCGAACTTAAAAATACATAAAATCACACCAATTTTGAGCCGATTAAGGTAGTGGAACTGGGGGACGGCACCGCTGAAGGTGACATCCATTGCACTACAATTCAACATTGCAGGAGTGTTGTCAGCAGTATGTATATGAACCGTTTCGTCATATCATTTACAAAGGTATAATTAACTTGAATTGCTAATGCGGAACGCAAAACACTACTAAGCATAGCCACACCATTTTCTGTGAAAGCATAAGGTAGTTTCCGTAATCCACCCCAACTTGATATCACAATTTGTGATTTCAAGATTTCCATCTCACCTTTCGTCAACTGGAACATGAAATCCTCAGGAAACCGTTCGATGTTTCGTCTCACCGCTTGATTCAATGCTCTTGTTTCAACTCCATACAACTCCGCTAAGTCGCGGTCCAGCATCACCCGCTGTCTTTTATGTTCCAAATCGATTAACTTTTGTTTCAGCCACTCAAAATGTCCCCATTTTTTTAGTGTAAAAGATGTTAAAACGGGAAACGGGACACTAATTGTCATCCCAAGAGGGCTAATCTTTCAGACAACCTAATGGTATAATCTTGACTCCGTCAGGACGGGTATAAGCCATCTGACCACCCGTAAATATGAGTAAAAGATCTGGTTCGCGAATGGGCATCTGCTTCTCTTTCTCGTTATGCTCACGGATAAGCCTCTTCAGTTCCAAGAGGTGGCTTGCACCTTCCTCTATCTCGCTGCTTCCTATTTTGCACTCTACCAAAGCATAGCGTCCATCTTCAAGATGCAATACAAAATCTGCCTCCAAACCATATCGGTCATGGTAGTAAGAAACATGACTATACAGCCCTTGTGTATAGGCTTTCATGTCACGCACACACATTTGCTCGAAGATAAATCCGAAAGTCTTCAACTGCGTGGTCAATGCTTCTGGTGTGAGTCCGAGAAGTGCAACGGCTATGGATGGGTCACAGAATCCTCGTTTCGGTGAACTCCGGATAACTGTCTTACTGCGTATTGCCGGACACCATGCATCTATGTCTTGGATAACAAACAAGCGTTCAAGGGCGTTTACATAATCGTTGAATGTGTCAATGCTGCATTCTATCTCTTCAGACGACACCACATCGGCAAGCATGGTGGTCTTTTTAGCGAGTGATGAAATGTTGCGGGCATACGACCTTAGTATCATCATGGAAAGTTTCTCGTTCCGACGCTTACCGTCGATTCGTGATATATCTTCGCTGCAAACAGTGCGGACATAGTTTCGGGCTATCAGCAACTTGGCTTTTTCCGAACGTGCCATGAGAGTGCCTGGCCATCCACCACGGCAAGCAGCAAAGATTAAGTCCTCAATACTCATCTTTGACTGGCATCCGTCTATGTCGTAATTAGGATCGTTGAACAACTCCAACAGTGAAACTTCGCCTGTTGATTCCTTTGATTCCCAAAGGCTCATGGGCAGCATGTTCATTTTGGCTATACGCCCATTTCCAGAATGATGAATCTGCGACTTGTCAACGGCATTAGACCCTGTGAGGATGAATTGTCCTGGCTCACCTCGTTTGTCAACCATCGTGCGGACAGCATCCCAAAGGACAGGGGCATCCTGCCATTCATCTATCAGTCTTGGAGTGTCGCCGTGAAGCAACAAGGAAGGTTTTGACATTGCCGTAGCAAAGTATTCATCACGCATGTCCGTGTCTTGCATCCTAATGGCACTTTTGGCGGCTTGTTCGGCTGTAGTCGTTTTGCCACACCATTTCGGACCTTCTATCAATACGGCACCAAACGCATCAAGTAGGTCTTGAAGCATGATGTCTGCTGTTCTGTTGAGATATTCCATATTTGTCTTTAATTTGACTGCAAAGATAATGCAAATAGTTGGATTATGCAAGGAAATCTTGGTTTTTGACGTATTTTATTCGGTGTTTTTGATGCATTTTGTTCGGTTTATTTGATAAATTCTTTTAAGATTCTTGGTTTCAACTTGATACCCCATTTGTTTCAGCCACTCAAATTTTTCTCGTTTTTGGCGTAAAAAATGTTAAATGGTACTAGATTACTTATTTTCAATAAAAATACCTACCTTTGTAGGCAAATAACACGAAAGCAATAGAGTAATGACAACCATTTTTAGTTCTTCAGAAGTCAATACAGGTCGCCAGACAGCGGTTGACTTGGCGAAATTTTTCTCTATTTTTTCATGGTGATTATCCACACGATGGAGTGTGCCGACATCACCAAGATATACATCGCGTCATGGATTCTCGCCAAGTGGATTGTTCAGGGCGTGCTGACAGACTATCTCGGTCTGGACATAGAGCCGTGGATCGTCATCATCATCGGCACCTTTATCCTACTGCTCTCAGCCCTCTGGGCAAGGGTTAAGCCACTAAGTTCACTGAAAATATAAGAGACACAAAGACACTTCCTGTCCGCAGAAATCTTACACTTACAGTTCTTACAGTAATATTTTTGTGTTTTCCCGATAAACATACAATGGGATATACTATACTATATATATAATATATATATTATATATATAGTATATATTTATACGTAATT
>CALFUF010000159.1 GCA_937916405.1 uncultured Prevotella sp. | reverse complement strand
CTATCTGCACGTTCCTGACCATCGGGATATGGCATCCTATTGTGATAAAGACAGAATATCGCTGGGGCACCCGCCCTTGGATTGTCTACCTGATCATCGGACTGGTCTGTATCATAGCGGCACTCTTTATCGAGAACACCGTTCTTTCCGCTATTATCGGGGTCTTTGGGGCTTCCGCACTCTGGGGTATCGGTGAGCTGTTCTCACAGAAGAAGCGCGTACAGAAGGGCTGGTTCCCTATGAATCCCAAACGACGTGACGAGTATCCCCCCATCGACAAGAACGAGACGCTCTGCCCTGTACATCATGGCAAGAGCATCTATGCCATTGAGGATGACGATGAAGACACTGCTGATACAAGTCGGTAAGACCGTCAATAAGCATTTTATCGCCGGCATTAGTGATTATGTGGAACGCATCAATCATTACATGCCCTTTGAGGTGATGACTATTCCTGAACTCAAGAATACGAAGAGTCTTACGGAGGAGCAACAGAAACAGGCTGAGGGAGAACTCATCCTCAAACAGCTGCAATCCTCTGACACTGTTGTTTTGTTGGATGAGCATGGCAAGGAATACCGCAGCGTGGAGTTCGCCCGTTGGCTGGAACAGAAACGCAATAATGCACGACGACTCGTCTTCGTCATCGGTGGTCCTTACGGTTTTGCCAAGGAGGTCTATGCCAGAGCCAACGAACAACTCAGCTTATCGAAGATGACCTTCAGTCATCAGATGATACGCCTCACCTTTACCGAACAGGTCTATCGCGCCTGTACGATTATCAAAGGCGAGCCTTATCACCACGAGTAATCATCATCAGAATAAACTTCCTATCTGGTAGACGACTGCACTGACGATCCATGCCAATACGGTGGTATAGACGGCAGCAAATAACGCCCATTTCCAGAACCCCGTCTCATGTTTGATGGCGGTGATGGTGGCGATACATGGGAAGTAGAGCAGTACGAAGAGCAGGTAAGAGTAAGCCACCAATGGCGTGATGCCCTCCAGTCCTCCTAATACACCGATGGTCGAGGCAACAATCTCCTTGGCACCCACACCAGCGATCAGCGACACGTCCAACTGCCAGGTAAAGCCTTGTGGTGAGAACAGCGGAGCCACCAACTGTCCCATCCGTCCGATATACGACTGGTCCATGGAAGGTGCGACACCCATCGTACCGAAATAGCCTAATGCCCATACGATGATACTTGCCACAAGGATGATACCTCCCATCTTCTTCAGGTACTCCTTACCTTTCTCCCACGTATGTCTGCCAATGGCTTTCGCAGTAGGCCAGCGATAAGGGGGCAACTCCATCACGAAGGGAGTATCCTCGCCCTTGATGACCACGGTGGAGAAGAGTTTACTGACGACCACTGCCACCAGAATGCCAATGGCATAGAGCGACAGCATGACCCATGACTGGTACGCTGTGGCGAAGAAGGTGCCGATGATCATAATATAAATAGGCAGGCGTGCCGAGCACGACATAAACGGCAATATCAGCATCGTGATCAGCCGGGAGCGTCGACTCTCTATCGTACGTGTCGCCATGATGGCTGGCACATTACAACCGAAGCCCATCACCAATGGGATAAACGACTTGCCGTGCAGTCCCATACCATGCATCACCTTATCCATGATAAAGGCGGCACGAGCCATATAGCCCGAGTCCTCCATGAGGGAGATAAAGAAATAGAGTATCAGAATCTGGGGCAGGAAGACGATGACGGCACCTACACCGCCGATGATACCGTCTACCAGCATCGAGCGCAACGGTCCGTCAGGCATCCTGCTGCTCACGAAGTCGCCGATCCACTCCACGCCCATGTCTATCCAGTCCATCGGGTACTGTCCGAGCACGAAGGTCGTCTGGAACATCAGGAAGAGGATGGCGAAGAAGATGGGGAATCCTAAGTATTTATTGGATAGGATATTATCTATCAGATGGGTCGTGCGATAGGTGTCCTGCTTGTCACCCGTCTTGAACTCCGCCTCTGTCAGTGCGCCGTTGATGAATCCGTATTTCGCATCCATGATAGCTGTCTCTGAGTCCGTCAGTGTCTCCTCATAGACACGGGCGGCAGCTTTGTCACGCTCCACGAGAATTGCCTTGCTGTGCTCCCCTGCCTTCTCCCGCACGAAATTCTCTATGTCCGTGTCATGCTCTAAGAGTTTCAGGGCGACATAACGGGTGGAATAGCGGGGATGGAGGGCTGCGTCTGGTTTCAGGAACTGTTGTATATGACGGATACCGTCCTCTATCTCATGTCCGTAATTGATATGGATATGACGTGCTGTCGTGTTGGCACCCTCATACACCTCGATGACAGTCCTGAACAGTTGCTCAACACCCATGCCGCTCTTGAAAGAGGTAGGCACCATCGGCGTTCCAAAGAGTGTCGACAGTGCTTGCAAGTCTGCTTTGTCACCTCGTCGCTCAAACTCATCGTACATATTCAAGGCACACACCATCGGCAGGTCCATGTCCAACAACTGCGTCGTCAGGTAGAGGTTGCGTTCGAGATTCGACGAGTCGATGACATTGATGATGACATCCGGGTTCTGCTCCGTAAGGTGTTTCCGCACATATAGCTCCTCTGGCGAGTAGCACGACAGGGAATAAGTACCAGGCAGGTCGGTGAGGTTGAACTCATAGCCGAAATAGTGGGCGTGTGCCACAGAGGCATCCACCGTCACTCCCGAGTAGTTTCCCACATGCCCATGGGCTCCCGATGCGAAATTAAACAAGGAGGTCTTACCACAGTTAGGGTTACCTACCAATGCGACGTTTAGTGTACGGTGCTCACGCAACGCCATGTGCTGCAAATAGTCGTCGGGGTGGTTCTCAGGGGTTATCTCCTCCCGTTGCGACGAACGTTGCGGTTTCTCCTCGTACCCTTGTTCCTTGGAGATCACCTCGATCATCTCTGCTTCCTGGCGACGCAGACTGACCTCATAGCCCATCACCTTATACTTCACAGGGTCTTGCAGGGGGGCATTCAACAGCACCTCCACCTCTTTACCTCTGATAAAGCCCATCTCTATGATACGCTTACGGAATCCACCGTGTCCTTGTACTTTTACAATGACACCATGCTCGCCTGTCTTCAGTTCTGATAATCTCATCGTCTTTTATATATTTCGTGCAAAGGTACGAAATATTCTCCTATTCTTCAACAGCTCACACCCAAATACCTACAAATGAGGATGACATTAGGCTAACAATATCTGCACGATGCGCTCTGCCGAGCGACCGTCCCAGCGGTCGGGCAAACTGCCTGTCTTCCACTCGCCAGCCACCATGCGGCGCAAGGCGTCACGTAGTTTTCCGGCATCCTCGCCTACTAACTCGTTGGTTCCTTGTTTGACCGTCTCGATATGCTCCGTATAACTATTCAGTGTGATACAAGGTATATGATGGAAGGTAGCTTCTTCCGCGACATTACCAGAGTCCGTGATGATACCCATCGCATGGGAGGTCAGGTAACCGAACTCCAAGTATGGGAGGGAGGCGACGGTTAAGAGGTGAGTGGTTAGAGGTGAGAGGTGGGTGGTGACGGAAGGTCGCAAGGGGGCGATAACGGGAATGTCACCTGCCTCCTCTGTGATGGCATCGAGCATCTTCTTGAGATTCTCCTTATCGGCAAGCAGTGCCTTGCGATTAATGGTGAACACAAGGTATTTACCATCCTCGATACCCTCCAGACAGGCTGGTCGTTGCCAACGGTCATGGTTATAGCGCAACGAGTCCATCAGGATATTGCCCACCATATATATCTTATGCATCTCAGCACCCTCACGTGTCGCGATACTATTGGAGCTGACACCAGCCGTAAACAGCAAGTCACTCAGTCCGTCAATCACCAATCGGTTGATCTCCTTGGGCATCCGGATATCAAAGGAGCGGGTTCCTGCCACCAAGTGGGCAAGGCGCAGTCCCCTCTTCTTCGTCACGATAGCGGCTGCCATCGTCGAAGCGAGGTCATCCACCACGATGACGGTATCTGTCTCGTGTTGCTCCAGATACAGCTCAAACTCCGACATCACCCTACCCGTCAGCTCGTTCAGGTTCTCACAGTCAACACCCAGGAAAACGTCAGGGCTTGGCATCTGCAGGTCGTCAAACAACGAGTCCTCCAGTGTGGGGTCATCCTCCCTACCCGCATACACCAGTTGATACGTAATACCTTCCGTTTTCTCGATGGAACGGATGATGGGAGCCACCTTCACGAAGTTAGGACGAGCCCCTGTGAATATACAAACCTTCTGCATATCTATAATTTTATGAATTGACATTTACGAACTGCCTACAAAGGTACAAATAAGCGAGTGAAAAACCAAATTTATTTGAGTTTTTCCAAGCGAGAGTACTTTCGACCGTCAGGTCAAAGGTACAAATAAGCGAGTGAAAAACCAAATTTAGTAATGATTAAAAAATAACTTGGGACGATTTGTCTATCTTCCCCTTTGA
>CALFUF010000158.1 GCA_937916405.1 uncultured Prevotella sp. | reverse complement strand
CCAGCGACCTCGCGCCCCCCAGACGTGTGCGCTACCAACTGCGCTAAATCCCGATAAGCGGGTGCAAAGGTACGGCTTTATTTCTGTATTTGCAAATTTTTAACTGACTTTTTTGTTTATTCTTTGGTTTTTATTCGCCCTTCCATGAAATTTTTTGTACCTTTGGCTCGTTAATAATAAAAATTAGGTACGCGAGCATGACACAATATATGATTTCGGCACCCAGCCGGCTCCAACATACTGCTAAACTTCCTGCATCGAAAAGCATCTCTAACAGGGCATTGATTATCCATGCGCTTTCAGGGGGGCGTATTCTTCCAGAAAACCTTTCGAACTGCGATGATACGGAAGTGATTGTTGCCGCATTAAAAGACAATCCCTATGAGATCAATATCAAGGCAGCAGGTACTGCGATGCGTTTCATGACGGCTTATCTTGCCGTCAAGGAAGGTGAGGAACATGTGTTGACAGGGACAGAGCGCATGAAGCATCGTCCTATCGGCATCTTGGTGGATGCGCTACGCTTTCTGGGTGCGGATATCGAGTATGTTGGTGAGAAGGGATATCCCCCACTCCGCATTCGTGGCAAGCAGTTGGAAGGCGGATTACTGGAGGTACCTGGCAACATCAGCTCACAATATATCTCCGCTTTGCTGATGATTGGTCCCACGCTCAACAGCGGACTGACCTTGCGACTGACGGGTGACATCATCTCACGACCCTATATCGACCTGACATTATGGACCATGAGGGAGTTCGGGGCTGATGCGGAATGGAGCGACTACGACACCATCGAGGTACGCCCGCAACCCTACAAGGAGCGTCCTTACTATATCGAGAACGATTGGAGTGGAGCCTCTTATTGGTATGAGATTGTCGCCCTCTCAAAAGACCCGGAGGCTAAGGTCCAGTTGGAAGGACTGATGGACGGTTCGAAGCAAGGTGACTCTTCCTTGCGTTATATTTTCAGCCTATTAGGAGTAAAGACCACCTTTCAGACAAAGAAACAAGGAGTCCCCACCACGATTACCATCCAGCATTCCGGCCGTTGTGTTCCACGACTGGAGTATGACTTTGTCAACGCACCAGACCTGACGCAGACTTTCGTAGTCACCTGTGCACTGCTGAATGTCCCCTTCCACTTCCGAGGACTCTCAACCCTCAAGATCAAAGAGACTGACCGCATAGAGGCACTGAAGAAGGAGATGCGAAAACTGGGATATGTCATCAAAGACGCGAACGATAGTGAGCTGATTTGGGATGGGGAGCGTTGCGAACCTGATCTGGAGAGTGGTATCGACACTTATGAGGACCACCGAATGGCACTCGCCTTTGCCCCTGCCGCCTGTCGCATCGACCAATTATGTATCAACAACCCACAAGTGGTGACGAAATCATATCCTCATTATTGGGATGACTTGAAAGACTCTCAGTTCGATATTCTCCATACGTAATCATCATCGTGAGTTTCGCATTGATAGTCATCGGATCATTGGTTGCCCTCGGCATCCTTGCCGCTCTTCTCTCGAGGGGTGGTGACGACGAGCCTATCGTGCAAGATGAGGGAAACTGCTCCTCTTGCGGCAGCAGGACAGAATGCAAACTCGCTGACCTGAAAGAACAAGGAAAAAGGAAGAAGGAAGAGAGGTGTCACGATCATACTGTTCTTACATGTACTATCTTACTTCTTACATCTTCCTTCTTCCTTCTTACAGGCTGCTCAACAAAGAAAAACACAGCAAGCACTCGCTGGTGGCATTCTTTCAATGCCCGCTATAACACCTATTTCAATGGTTCGCAGGCTTTCATCGAGGGGAATCTGGAGAAGGAGAATGGTAATCATGATGACCACACCCAGCTGATCCCATTATACATGGTCGCCAACAAGGGCAGCAAGGACCTTGGAAAAGGTCAGTTCGATCGTGCCATTGAGAAATCAGAGAAAGCCATTCGCAGACATAGCATCAAGTCACGACCCGTATGGAAAAAGACGAGACGTAAGACACAAAAGGACATCGAATGGCTGACCCGCAGGGAGTATAACCCTTTCCTATGGAGGGCATGGCTGCTGCTTGGTAAGTCACAGTTCCAGAAAGGAGAGTTCGAGGAGGCTGCCGCCACCTTCGGATATATGGCTCGTCTGTATCAGACACAGCCCGTCATCCTTGCCCGTGCCAGAGCTTGGCAGGCGAAATGCTATGCGGAGATGAACTGGTTGTATGAGGCAGAAGACCTGATCTCGAAACAGCGTCGTGACTCCATACCCCATCGTGCCGCGGCAGACTGGGACTATACCCTTGCCGACTATCATATCCGAAGTGAGCATTGGCAGGAGGCAGTGACCTTTCTCCGCAAGGCTATTCATCACGAACGCAGAAAGAAGCAACGAGCTCGTATGTGGTTCCTGATGGGACAGATAGAGACCCTTCAGGGACATCGCCAACAAGCCTACAACGCCTATAAGCATGTCATCCGTCTGAATCCTCCCTACGAGCTGGAGTTCAATGCCCGCATCGCACAGAGTGAGGTGATGGCGGCGACAGATGCCAAGACCACCATCAAGAAACTACGTCGCATGGCTGCCTCTGACAATAACAAAGACTATCTCGACCAAGTTTATTATGCGATGGGTAATGTGTACTTGTCACAACGGGACACCCTCCATGCCATCGCAGCCTATGAGAAAGGTAATGAGAAGGCGACACGAGGAGGGACGGAGAAGGGTGTGCTGCTCTGGCAATTAGGTAACCTCTATTGGCAAAAAGAGAAATACAGTGACGCCCGACGCTGCTATGGGGAAGCTATCGGACTGCTCGACCAAGACCGTCCTGGCTATAAGGAACTGGCTCAACGCTCGAAGGTGCTCGACGAGTTGGTACCTTATACAGAGGCTATCCATCTGCAAGACTCTCTGCAACAACTGGCGAACATGCCAGAGGAAGAGCGTAACAAAGCCATCGACAGGGTCATCCAGGAGCTGATCAGAAAGGAGAAAGAGGAGAAGCGGAGACAACAGGAAGCAGAGGCTGAACAGCAGTTGCAGCAGAACGGGGGTAGTAATATAACACAAAGTCAGACACAGCAGACCAATCGTCCCACGTCTCCCACTAACCCACAAAGCAACATCTGGTATTTCTATAACCCACAGGTTGTCAGCCAAGGAAAACAACGATTCGAGCAACAATGGGGAAAACGTCCTAATGCGGACAACTGGCAACGCTCTAACCTCACTGTTCTGAAAATGGACTCGGAGAACTCAGAGGACTCGGAGAACTCTGAGGACTATGAGAATGCGGAGAACCCTGACCAAAATACCGTGACTGGCGATTCCATTGCCAGCACCCCCGACAGTCTCTCCTCTGATCCACATACTCGTGAGTACTACCTCGCCCAGATCCCATTCACTGAGGAGCAGAAGCAAGCCAGTGATGCCATCATCATGGAGTCGCTGCTACATGCCGGTATCATCCTCAAAGACAAACTGGACAATCTGCCCCTGAGCCATCGGATGCTCTACCGACTCGTCACCCAATATCCGCAGTATGAGCATAACGACGAGGCTTGGTATCACCTCTATCTCATCTATGCACGACAAGGACGATGGGCAGAGGCGGAAATGGCGTTGGCAAGGATGAAGGAGGACCATGCGGAGAGCCAGTGGACCATTCTGCTGTCTGACCCCTACTATGCGGAGAACCAGCGATTCGGACAGCATATCGAGGACTCGCTCTATGCCGCTACCTATCAGGCTTTCCGCGAGGAGCGATATAAAGAGGTGGAGACGAACGTACGACTATCCGCCGAGCGTTTCCCGAATGGACAGAATCGTGCGAAATTCCTGTTTATCGAGGGTCTGAGCCAGTTGAACAACAACCGACCTGACATCTGTGTGGAACGGATGCGACAGGTGGTGGAGCAGTATCCTGAGAGTGAGGTCAGCGAGATGGCTGGACAAATAGTAAAAGGTGTACAACAAGGTCGTCGCCTGCAAGGTAGTCGCATGACGGCTGATGATATCTGGAGACAACGGCAGAACTTGGAGCATCCTAACGACTCAGCTGCTATCGACACCCTCAGCACCCAGTTGGATACTCGTTATACCTTCATCCTCGCCTACTCACCAGACAGTGTCAACCAGAACCAGCTGTTGTATGATATTGCGAAATACAACTTCACGAGTTATCTGGTTCGTAACTTCGACATCAATATCGATACGGACGGTCCTATCAGCCGTATGATGGTCAGCGGGTTCCGCAGTTATGACGAGGCATTACAATATGCTCACCAGCTCTTCGCCAACTTACAGATGGGTGAGCGACTGGCTGGTTGCCGACGTATCATCATCAGTGATCAGAACCTGCCATTATTGGGTACTGTGTTCAGTTATGACGACTACGACATCTTCTACCAAGAGGAACTGGCACCCGTCCCACTCCCGCTACAGCAACTGCTGACACAGCCGGACACGATTGTCGAGGAGCCGGAGGAAGAGGAGGTGCAGCCGTCGCAAGGAACAAACGATGACGACTTATTTAATAATGACGCACCTCCACAGAACATAGAGCCTGTTGACTTCCCTGACGACTTCTTCAGATAGTATTTTGGGGTAGAAACATACAGGAAAGTGGGGGAAATGTGATTATTTGCTAAATATACGAATGTGTTGTGTGTTCTTTCAGAGAAAAAGAGTAACTTTGTACCAAGAACAATAGAAATCTGTTATGGACAAGGACATCAATCGCTTCAAGGTTCTGCTTTCAGAGAAGGGAGGAGTCCGCAAGAGTTAGGAACATGAAAAAGAAGAAATACTTGCTCTATTCAAGAGCTATGAAGATGTTGCTTGCACAATAGATGTAATACAATAACTCTTCTAATTATCATATTTAAAAAATTGAGAAATGGAAATAACAAAAGATTTAAGGTTTCAAAAAGATGAGTTACTGGAATATTTTAGGAACCGTTCGAATGAGATATTGAGTGAATTGGCATTGCAATATTCATCTTCCGATTATAAGAAGAAAGCTTCTGCGTTCAACAAAGAAATAATTAAAAGCAAGGACAATCTCCTCTCCATTCTTTTAGAAACAGCTAGAAGTGAGAAATGGACAAACAGAGAGATTCTCGAATGTGTTCTCATGCAATACTTCGGTAATTAAATTCTTAAAATGTTAACACTTGGTCATCCCTCCAATC
>CALFUF010000157.1 GCA_937916405.1 uncultured Prevotella sp. | reverse complement strand
CAGCCAGCCGAACATGCCAGTGGTCTTGTGACGGTTCTCCTTCAGGTTCTCGCTTACCTCGTCTGTCAGTTGCTGGTTGGCACGGTTTGCCTGTTGGATAATCTGAGGCATCTTCTGCTGCATCAACCCACTCACGTCTCTCAGTTGTTCCAAATCCTGATGGATAGCCAACAAATAGCCCTTCTTCTCACTGACAAGTTGCTTAATCTCCTTAACTCGTCTCACCTGTGCCGTGTCGGGTATCGTCATAATCATGGAGTCGAGCGTCATCATGACACATTTCTCCTTCTTTTCGTATGCCGCTATCCTTGTGCTATCCCATATTGCAGCCTGACCGCCTAACTGAGTCAGGTCGAAAAGTTGCAGGAATGCACCTTCTGAGAAGGCCCGACGGTCAATATTCTCCTTATATCTCTTGCTGTTGTCTTCGAGATCGCCGCTCTTGCAGACAACGATAATGGAAGCGGCAACAAAGAGGGCTATCAACGATACATACCCTCCCATTATCTTCAGACGCAATCGCATCAAAGAATCCATATTTTTCATACAATCTTCTTACCTATAATCAAAACGGGTGCAAAGGTATGAAAAAATTGTGAGAATCTTTCATACATCTCCTAAAAACGAAGACACCTTGACGTTAATCATTTACGGCGTATAGCTCATTTTCAATATAAAACGAGTGAGAGCCGCAATAGCATCACTATCTCGGCTCTCACTCTCATTTTAAACCCTGTAACACTAAACTTTGTAAAATCCCACTTCCCCTGTATAGGCATTGATTAAAAGGGTACGTGACCATAGGGGAGTTCTGTGATAGTCCTCGTTCGGCACTGTCCACCGTCGGTCAACGAAATTCCCCAAAGTGTCTATGATGGTCACGCTGGGCTGATCTCTCGACTCCGTCCGCACGTAGAAATAGTTATACCCGTAAGACAGAATTCTCTGGGGCATGTAATTACCATCACTAGAAGTCCCCATTTTGGAAATCAGCCAGTCGTTCATCCAGACAATCTTTTGGTTGTAGTAAATGTCTCGTTTCCTTGTCGGCTTAATCAGTTCTGGATATTTCCGCAACACATAACCAGCCTTTAGGCTGGTCATTTCTATACCTGCAAGACTTACAAACCGAGGTTTTTCATGGTAGTATGTGCCATATCTCTTGTCCCACCAGAGCGGTTCGCCGTTGACATCCTGTCCTCTCAGCAGCGACTCGCTTTCCCATTCCAGACTTCCGTACATCGACAGGCGCAGGTCACGTCCGTCCATGTCTATGATGGTCACGCGGTTCTTATACACCAGATACGGATAGGTGCAGTAGGCGAAAT
>CALFUF010000156.1 GCA_937916405.1 uncultured Prevotella sp. | reverse complement strand
GGTTAGATACTTTCGCATACCATTAGAATTTGCCCAATATTCGGTCCAAAGCCCAATTGACTGGCGTTGCCGACACACTCGTACAGTCACAGATTCCTATACCTTGTAGATGCTCTATTACATTTTTGATGAGTGGATACTGCACATAAGGCGGATTAGGCACCGTGATATTCTCGGTACAATCACTGGTCTGTAACTTGATAGGAGCATAGTCGAAAACCGAGAAACTCACTGAGCCTTTGTCACCTATGAGTTCAATACGGTCTTCTTTCGCAGACTCATGGGCAACAAAGCACCAAGAGCCACTACCAGGAAGTCCGTTCTCAAACTGGAAGCATGCACTCACACTATCTTCTGTCTTATAGAGTTTTCCCCTATTAGCACAGATTCCACGTGCCTCTGTGATCACACCGAAGATATCCTGCAACAGGTCAAACTGATGGGGAGCCAGATCGTAGAAGTAACCACCGCCGGCTATGTCGGGTTGCAGTCGCCAAGGTAACACACCATCTTTCCCATAGTCAACCTCACGGGGAGGAGTGGCAAAGCGAATATGTACATTCACCATTTTTCCGATGATTCCACTATTGACAATCTCCTTGACTTTCTGGAAATATGGAAGATAACGGCGATAATAGGCAACGAAACAAGGCTGTCCTGTCTCCTCACTCACCCGATTGACACGAGCACAATCCTCATAATTGGAGGCAAGTGGTTTCTCCACATAGACAGGTTTACCTGCCTTCATCGCCATGATCGCATAAGTTGCATGACTTGAAGGAGGTGTAGCAACGTATACGGCATTCACATCTGGGTCGTCTAGCAACTCTTGAGCGTCTGTATACCACTTAGGAATACCATGCTTGACAGCATATGTACGGGCACGTTCCTCCGTACGACTCATCACAGCGACAACGCTGGAGCCCTCTACTTCCGAGAATGCGGGTCCGCTTTTGATTTCCGTTACTTCACCACATCCAATAAATCCCCACTTTATATAGTTCATAATTCAGCGTTTAGAGTAAACCTTTCGTACTGGGTAACTCATAATGGTAGATATCACGGTGGACAGCCATCTTCAATGCACGAGCCAATGCCTTGAAGATACCCTCAATCTTATGGTGCTCATTCTGTCCCTCCGCCTTGATATTCAGATTCATCTTAGCAGCATCGCTCAGACTCTTGAAGAAATGCAGGAACATCTCCGTGGGCATCTCTCCTATCTTCTCACGGTGGAACTCAGCATCCCATACCAGCCAAGGGCGACCTCCAAAATCGAGTGCGACACTACACAGACAGTCGTCCATCGGCAGACAATAGCCATAACGCTCAATACCACGCTTATCGCCTAGCGCTTTCAAGATACACTCACCTAATGCGATTGCCGTATCTTCGATAGTATGGTGCTCATCCACCTCCAAATCGCCATTAGTATGTATCGTCAAATCCATCATTCCATGTTTGCCAATCTGCTCCAACATATGGTCGAAGAAGCCCAGTCCTGTAGAGATGTCGCACTTACCCGTACCATCAAGACATACCTTAACCTCAATGTCTGTCTCTTTGGTGGTACGCTTCACCTCGGCATAACGCTCTCCAGCAAACAAAGTCTCAGCCACTTTATCCCAACTGCCTACCTGCAAGAACTTACATCCGATGTTCTCCGCAAATTGACGGTCGGTATCCCTGTCACCAATCACATAACTGTTAGCGATATCGTAGTCGGGATTATTCATATATTTCTCCACCAGTCCTGTATTAGGTTTACGTGTAGGGGCATTATCCTCTGGGAAATGTGGATCAATGAGGATATCGTCAAACTCCACGCCCTCACTCTTCAGGGTCTGAAGAATGAAGTTCTGCACAGGCCAGAAAGTATCCTCAGGGAAGGCATCTGTTCCCAGACCGTCTTGGTTGCTGACCATCACAAACTCAAAGTCGAGTCGCTGACGGATGAAGACCAAATTGCGGATGACACCCTCTGTGAATCTCAACTTCTCGAAAGAGTCAATCTGCTCGTCGGCAGGCTCCTCGATAATCGTTCCGTCACGGTCGATAAACAATAGTCTTTTCATATATCTATTTTAGTTTTCTCGTTCTCATAACTCTCAATAGAACCATATAGGTAATAGGCTATCATCACCATAGGCAAACACAAGTACACCAAAATGAAGCCTGTCAAGAAGAATGTACCTATTGTCAAAGGAGTGATATACGCAGGCATTCCCAACGGATCTCCATTCAAGAAGCCCTCCTGTGAGGCAAAATGCGCCTTGCTCAGTATGATAGCGGGTAAGGTACATACTATTACAAGGACACCTACCAGCAGATATCCTATCAGACAAGTCGTGAAAATATGTCCCCAGTGGCGCAATCCTATAGCATATGCCTTAGGTAATAGTGAGAAGTATGTGGTATCTGGATTCATGACATATTTCACAAACACATACAACAAAGGCAGACATAGCAATATCAGCACCAGACTTGCCAACACGACAGTCACTATCATGGTGATATAGGCTACACCCACATACTTTGTCAGTATCAGCACCATGCCTGAAAGGACAAGACCTGGCAGCAATACCACCAGAATGGTAAACAAAAGTCCTTTTAATGTACGTCCCATCAGTCGGCGAGTAATAGCAAACCAATGCTTAGGCACCGTCATCGCATTTGTGTCGTGATGCTCTTTCAACTTATTCAGTACAGTGGCATAGGTCAATGCGTCCACCACCAGATAGAGGATCACAAGCAAGATGATGCCCGTCGCTGTCATAAGATACTGCTGCACCATCTCAATAGAGAGAGGTGCTTGTTGTACCAACAACTGTTTCATAATCGATGCGGTGATGGCTGGCAACTGTACGGAGACCATCATTCCCAAAGCGGCAAAGACTGCGGCAAACAGTGAGGCCATCAGCCATGATGCCTTGAGAAACAGGCGAAAATGAGAGAAATATAACCCGAAGCCTGTAGAGATTACTCCACGATAACTACGGCTCTTCAATAATACATATTCCATTCCTATGACTATTTTGGCTACAAAGATAACTATTTTTTATGGAATAGATAACTAAAACGACGAAGAAATGAAAAGAATTTAGTAACTTTGTACCCACAATCAAAAAAGCGAGAAAAGGATGCCGATTATTGAGGTAACAGACCTGAGGCACTCGGGAGTAGAGGTTTTTAGTACCCTTACAGAGGCACAGTTGCGCAACCGTATGGAACCAGAAAAGGGAATCTTCATCGTAGAGAGTCCAAAGGTGATACGGGTAGCCCTGAATGCAGGTTATGAGCCTGTGGCACTACTCTGTGAGCGAAAACATATAGAAGGGGATGCCGCTGATATTATCCGACACTGTGGAGAGATACCTATTTACACAGGTACTAGGGAACTACTTGCCACACTGACAGGATACACCCTTACCAGAGGGGTACTGTGTGCCATGCGTCGTCCTACCCTGCCACATATCGAAGAGATTTGTAGGCAAGCCCGCCGCATCGTCGTCATCGACGGTGTGGTAGATACGACGAATATCGGAGCCATCTTCCGCTCTGCTGCCGCCCTAGGCATCGATGCCGTCCTGTTGACTACCAATTCATGTGATCCGCTAAACCGCCGTGCTGTCAGGGTTTCGATGGGCTCCATCTTCTTAGTGCCTTGGACATGGATTGACGATATCAGCCTACTGCATGAGTATGGTTTTAAGACTGTCGCCATGGCATTGACCGATAATGCGATTCCCCTCGATGACGCAATCCTCAAACAGGAGGAGCAACTTGCCATTATCATGGGGACTGAAGGTGATGGTCTGCCCAGAGAGACTATCGCTGATGCAGACTATGTAGTACGTATCCCCATGGCGCACGGAGTTGACTCTCTCAATGTGGCAGCAGCGTCTGCCGTGGCATTCTGGGAACTGGTCCAAAGACTCATCCTGACACTCTTTATCCTTACCGTCGGCTTATGGACTCATCCCTGCTCAGCACAAGACCGTGCCATGAAAATACGAAACAAAGAGCGCCCTTCATATATATACCGAGTGACACTACGTGACAAACAGAACTCACCTTATTCTTTGGAACGCCCTACCCGATTCCTCTCCCGTCGCTCTGTAGAGCGTAGGAAGAGACAGGGACTGGAACTCGATAGCACCGATTTGCCCGTCACCCCCAAATACATCCGACAGATAGAGGCTGGGAAGGTGAATGTCCTGGGACAGAGCCGATGGAACAATACTGTCCTTGTGCAGATGAAAGACACCGGTGAGATGAATCGCATTCGTGAACTGTCCTTCGTCAAACGATGCCAGATGGTATGGCAAGCACCAGACTCCATCGAGCCAACGACCATCAAGACAAAATACGAGGAGGATTTTCACGAATGGGACTCTGTTCCATCTGTGCTCTACGGACGAGCAGACAAGCAAATCCGAGTGCTCAACGGTCATCGTCTTCACGACATCAACTGCATGGGCGATGGAATGACGATAGCCGTCCTGGATGGTGGTTTCAAGAATGTCGACCATATCCCCGCCTTCAGGAAGGTGAACATCAAAGGGAGTCGTGACTTCGTCCATCCCACATCACCCTCTATCTTCTACGAACTCGACCATGGTACCAAGGTGCTTTCGACCATGACCATCCAACAACCATATTATTATATAGGAACAGCCCCCAAGGCTAGTTATTGGCTGTTGCGCTGTGAGGATGCCCAGTCGGAGCAAGAGGTGGAGGAAGACTATTGGACTATGGCGGCTGAGTTTGCCGACTCAGTAGGGTGTGACCTCATCAATTCCTCTTTGGGATATAACGACTTTGACCAATGCTGCGACTCCCATCAGTTATGGCAACTGGACGGGCAGTCGACCTTTATCAGTCATTCCGCCTCATTAGTGGCACAGAAGGGGATGATTCTTGTCAATTCAGCAGGTAATACGGGAATGGGACCATGGAAGAAGTTGACCTTTCCTGCTGACGCAAAGGACTGCCTGACGGTGGGTGCTGTCACGGACATGTTGACCAACGCCCCATTCAGTGCCGTAGGTCCAACGCAAGACGGACGTGTGAAACCTGATGTCGTCGCCATCGGCAGTCCTGCCACTGTTGTCACAGGCAGAGGCTCCATCGCCCAGGACATGGGCACCTCCTTTGCCGCTCCTATTATCTGCGGACTAACAGCATGCCTCTGGCAGGCACTGCCCTATAAGACGGCAAAGGAAATTATGGAACTCATCCGGCAGTCAGGCAACAACCATGAGCATCCAGATAACATCAAAGGGTACGGACTTCCTAATTTCTGGCGTGCCTATATGATTGGTAATTTCGCAAAGAACAATGAGTGACGAGAAACGCTATAGCCTGCATCTGCTGAATGCCCTCGTTCGTGAGGCGATAGAAGCAGAACTGCCCGAAGAGTATTGGGTAGAGGCGGAATTGTCGGAATGCAGAGAAAGCCGGGGACACTGTTATATGGAACTCGTAGAGAAAGACGAGACCTCCAACACCCCTATCGCCAAAGCCTCTGCGAAATGCTGGAAACAGACCTGGGCGATGGTGCAGCCCTATTTTGAGCGTACTACCGGACAGCCACTACGTGCTGGCATGAAAGTACTGCTGAAAGTCTACCCACAGTTCCATGAGGCATACGGTTTCTCATGGATCGTCACGGACATCGACCCTGCCTTCACCTTAGGCGATATGGCACAACGCAGACAGAGAATCATCGCCCAATTGAAAGCGGAAGGGGTATTTGACCTGCAGCGGGAACTTGTGATTCCCCGTTTCTGTCAGCGTATCGCCGTCATCTCCGCTGCCACAGCAGCAGGTTATGGCGATTTTTGCCGTCAACTCACAGAGAATGAATACGGGTTGCGGTTCTATCCCACTCTTTTCCCTGCCGTCATGCAAGGGGAGCAGGTAGAACAAAGTGTGATCAATGCCTTGAACCAAGTCAATGAGCAGGCAGACCGTTTTGATGTCGTGGTAATTATCCGTGGCGGAGGCTCTACCAGTGACATGAGTGGTTTCGACACATTACCATTGGCAGAGAATGTGGCAAACTTCCCATTACCTATCATCACAGGTATCGGACACGACAGGGACGAATGTGTGCTCGACATGGTATCGAACACGAGAGTGAAGACCCCCACAGCGGCAGCGGCATTCCTCATCGCCCACCTCGCAGATACCCTCCAGCATCTGAATGACATCCAACAGCGCATCTCGTTTATGCTAACGATGTTCAAGACGAGTTTCGAGCATCAGTTGGAGCAACGTTACGAGCGTATCTGCCATGCCATCCAACAACGACTCACTCATGAGACACACCATCTGGAGATGGTAGGACAACGAGTAGAATTACTCGACCCCTCCTTATTGTTGAGTCGTGGCTATAGCATCACGCTGTATCAGGGAAAGGCTGTGCGTGACCCACACCAACTGAAAGCAGGTGATGAGATAGAGACACGTGTAGAGAAAGGAACCATCAAATCGACAGTGATATATGGAAACAATGAAGTATGAAGAGGCACTCTGTCAATTAGACGAGATCGTGCAGAAAATGGAGCGCAACGAGTATAGTATTGATGAGTTGACCACCCAACTGAAGAAGGCGAAAGAACTCATCAAACAGTGTAAGGATAGGTTGACGAAAACGGACGAGGACATCAAAAAGATACTCGATGAAGACAAATAATGCACATTTCTTTTGCAAGTGTGCCATAAATTGTGTACTTTTGCACCAATTTAAAACAAAAAGGATTAAAATTATTACAATATGAAAGACTTAGACTGGGGAAACCTGTCGTTCGGTTATATGAGAACCGACTACAACGTACGCTGTTACTATCGTGACGGCAAGTGGGGAGAAATAGAAGTATGCTCCGACGAGTACCTGAACCTGCACATGGCAGCAACCTGTCTGCACTACGGACAGGAGGCTTTCGAGGGACTGAAGGCTTATCGCTGCAAGGACGGTAAGGTACGTATCTTCCGTGTGAAGGACAATGCCGAGCGTCTGCAGAGTACCTGTCGTGGCATTCTGATGCCCGAACTTCCCACAGAACTCTTTGAGGAGATGGTGAAGAAGGTGGTACGCCTCAACCAGGAGTGGATTCCCACCTATGAGAGTGGTGCCACGCTCTATATACGTCCTTTGCTGATTGGAACAAGTGCACAGGTGGGGGTACATCCTGCCAAGGAGTACTGCTTCCTGATCTTTGTGACTCCTGTAGGTCCGTATTTCAAAGGTGGTTTCTCCAGCAATCCATATGTCATCATTCGTGAGTACGACCGCTCGGCTCCTCTTGGCACTGGTAAATACAAGGTAGGTGGCAATTATGCCGCTTCCCTCTTTGCCAACAACCTCGCCCATGAGAAAGGCTATGCCTGCGAGTTCTATCTCGATGCCAAGGAGAAGAAATATATCGACGAGTGTGGTGCCGCCAATTTCTTCGGTATCAAGAACAACACCTACGTCACTCCAAAGTCCACCTCTATCCTGCCCTCTATCACTAATAAGAGTCTGATGCAGGTCGCTGAGGACTTAGGTCTGAAGGTTGAGCGTCGTCCCATCCCAGAGGAGGAGTTGGAGACCTTCGAGGAGGCTGGTGCCTGTGGCACGGCTGCCGTCATCAGTCCTATCTCCTATATCGATGACTTAGAGACGGGTAAGCGTTATGACTTTGGTGAGAAATCTGGTCCTATCTCCAAGAAACTTTTCGACACCCTGCGTGGCATCCAGTATGGAGAGATTGAGGACAAGCATGGTTGGACGACTGTAGTGATTGAGTAAAACACAATATCTGAACTTATAATTACAAGCATTATGGAAAATAATCAAGGTTACAAGAATCGTGCCCTTGCCTCTTTAGAGGGTAAGTGGACGAATGGCATTATTGCTGCCATTATCTATCTGTTGATTTCTGGTTGTGTAGGTCAGGGAGCCACCATGTTCTTTGACGTAGCGACAGGTTATGGTATCTCAGGATTCTGGTATCTCCTCTGTCTGCCTTTGGAATGGGGTATCACCGTTTACTTCCTGAATCTTATCCGTAACGAGGACATTTCCTACGAGCGCTTGTTTGACGGTTACAAGGACTTCATCCGTATCTTCCTCGCAGGCTTTTTAGTAACCCTCTGTGTGGTCATCGGCTGTATCCTGCTGATTGTTCCCGGTATCATCCTCGCCATGATGTTCTCACAGACAGAATATATCCTGAAGGATGACAAGGAGATCAGTGCCGCTGACGCTATGAAGAAGAGTGCGCAGATGATGCAGGGACACAAGATGGAACTGTTCTGGCTGATGCTGAGTTTCATCGGCTGGGCTATCCTGTGTTGCCTCACCTTAGGCTTTGGCTTCATCTTCCTGCTTCCTTACATGTACTCAACCCTCTCTCATTACTATGAGGATTTAAAGGCTGAGAAAGCATGAGTAAAGGAAAATTGGCGAAATTCGCCGATATGGAGACATACGAGAACGTGTTCCAGTACCCCTATTCGGTAGTGGAACACGTTCCATTTGAGATGCAAGGACACTGGCATGAGGAGTATTTCCATAACGATCATCCTATCGTGCTGGAACTGGGTTGTGGCAAGGGAGAATATACGGTAGGACTTGCCAAACTATACCCTAACATGAACTTCATCGGGGTGGATATCAAGGGAGCCCGTATGTGGACAGGTGCTACCCAGGCTACTAACGAAGGTCTCAAGAATGTCGCTTTCCTCCGTACCAACATCGAGATCATCGATCGTTTCTTTGCCCCTGACGAAGTAGAGGAGATATGGCTCACGTTCAGCGACCCGCAGATGAAGAACCCGCGCAAGCGACTGACCTCCACTTTCTTCATGAACCGCTATCGCCGTTTCCTGATTGACAACGGTCTTATCCATCTCAAGACTGACTCCAATTTCCTTTTCACCTATACCACCTATATGGTGGAGAAGAACAGCCTGCCACTGGTTCTCCGCACTGATGATTTATATTCTGAGAACTCCGAATCCTCAGAATTCTCAGAGGTCGCCTCCATCCAAACCTATTACGAGCAGATGTGGATGGACAGAGGACTGAATATCCGCTATATGAAATTCCACCTGCCTCATGAAGGAGAGTTGGCAGAACCAGATATTGAGATTCCTCTTGATGACTATCGCTCCTATCGTCGTGACAAGCGCAGTTCATTAGAGACGAGTAAATAAAAAATGCTTCCACAAAGGGAAGCATTTTCTGTTTTATTGCATGTCGTAAACCACTTGCATCAGTTTCTTGCCGATAGCGTCAGCCTCCTCCATCGTGGCTGCCTCGCTATACACACGGATAATCGGCTCCGTATTCGACTTGCGCAGATGCACCCACTTGTCGGGGAAATCAATCTTCACGCCGTCGATATCATTCACCTGTGCCGTCGAATCAGCGGCAAACATCTCCTTTACCTTTACCAGAATGGCATCCACGTCTGTCTCCGGTGTCAGGTCAATACGGTTCTTGGCAATCTGATAGTCTGGGAAGGTGGCACGTAACTCACTGACCTTGCAACCCTTCTCGGCAAGAGAGGTCAGGAAGAGGGCGATACCTACCAGTGCGTCACGTCCATAGTGACTCTCAGGATAGATGACACCACCATTTCCCTCACCACCGATGACGGCATTCACCTCTTTCATCTTCGTAGTGACATTGACCTCACCCACAGCGGCGGCAGTATAGACACCACCATGCTTCTTCGTGACATCACGGAGGGCACGGGTTGAAGAGAGATTCGAGACGGTATTGCCAGAAGTCTTGGAGAGTATATAGTCTGCGACACTCACCAGCGTATACTCCTCACCAAACATCTTACCGTCCTCACAGATGAAGGCAAGACGGTCGACATCGGGATCCACGACGATACCCAAGTCATACTTACCCGTCTTCATCTCGTCCATGATACCCTGTAAGTTCTTCTCCAGAGGCTCAGGGTTATGGGCGAAATCACCTGTTGGCTCCCCATTCAGGATGGTGTATTCCACCCCTAACTTATCTAACAATTTCGGCAGGATGATACCACCTACACTATTGATGGTATCCACACATACCTTGAACTGCGCTTTCTTGACAGCCTCCACGTCAACCAGTCTTAACTGGAGGACGTTCTCTATATGACGGTCATCGAAAGAGTTATCTTGGATATAATGACCCAGATGGTCCACATCTGCGTATTCGAATTTCTCACGTTCCGCAATGGCAAGCACGATGGCACCATCGGCGGCTGACAGGAACTCACCCTCCTGATTCAGCAACTTCAAGGCATTCCACTGACGAGGGTTATGCGAGGCTGTGATGATGATACCTCCATCTGCTCCCGACATCGTGACAGCAAGTTCGGTTGTCGGTGTGGTGGCATAGCCAATATCTATCACGTCATAACCAACTCCCATCAGCGTGCCACAGACCACATTACGCACCATATCACCAGAGATACGGGCATCACGTCCCACCACGATCTTGTCGGAAGAGCCTTTGCGATTACGGCGGATGAACTGCGCATAGGCTGTGGTGAATTTCACGATATCCAAAGGATTCAATGTATCGCCCGTAGAACCGCCTATAGTTCCACGGATACCAGAAATTGATTTAATAAGTGTCATGGTTTTGGGGTTTAATTATCTCTTTCGTAAGTAATCTCGTAATAGCAGGGATAGACACTTGCTGATGCGTCAGCGGTACCCTGAGAGTGAGGAACGATTAGACGCACCTTTGCCACGTCACCATCAGTCCAACGTCCTAAGTTGACATATTGCAGGGGTACCAACCAACCGGCTGGCACAGATGAAGAAGCATGTACATTTGCTAAAATACCAGAGACAAATGAAGCGGTGAACGTGCTGCCTGACCGTTCCACTGTCATCTTATCAGGAAGACCGGAATAGTCCGTCAACTGATTGTTGCTTACTCTGTAGAAAGGAGCGTCATTCCTACACAACAAGGCATCCTGCTTGATATTATACTCTGAGAAACGGCAAAGCACTTCTAAAGACTCACCATCCTTGATCATGGAACCGCCTCCCTTGCGAACGATCTGCATATAAACACCACTCTTATCATGATAGACGAACTCGTTCTTCGTCAAATCGGTCGTCTCACCTTGTGAGGTAAACTTTGACTGACTGATAACCTTAATATTATTGGTGGATATATAACGGTTTATCGCATCCCGCTCAGCATCCTTCAAGTCAGAATAGGTCTCACCATTGTTACAACTGGTGAGCAACAGGATAGCACTAAGGAGCAGCAACAGATTGTATATTCTTCTCATATCGTTCTTTTCTTTTTGTTTATCGGGTGCAAATTTACAAATAAAATAGCAATTATCCGCAATATTAGGCTACTTTAACGTGTCTTCAAAATGGATAAGGGCACGTTTGACAATCTCGATGGCCTCCTCCATCGTACAATGCAACTTACCGCCAGAGGCATTCAGATGACCTCCGCCATTGAAGAACTGTTCTGCCACCTTGTTACATGGGAAATCGTCAACAGAACGCAGACTGACCCATATCATCTTATCCCGCTCAGTATCCTCACGCAACGAGATGCTCAGTTTCAGCCCCTTGATCTGCAAAGGCATATTCACCAAGCCCTCTGCGTCACCCTTAATGAAATGGAAACGCTTCAGGTCATCACGGGTAAGCGTATAGAAGGCGGCATGACGCTGGCTATCCACCACTAACTTATGACAAAGCACGTAGCCTACCAGTCGCATCCGATGCTCACTATAGTTATGATAGACATTACGATATATCTTATCCTTATCAATACGCTTAGTCAATAACTGACTGATAATGAAGAATATCTCTGGTTCTGTGGAATTATAGGTAAAACCTCCCGTGTCCGTCATCATACCACAATAGATGGGAATCGCGAAATGCTTTCCTAACTGCTCAAAGAGCCCCATCTGCCATACGATACGGAACACCAGTTCACATGTTGACGACAGGTCTGGATGAGAGAAGGTCAATACAGCATCCACGTCCGGATCCAAGTGATGGTCTATCAGGATTTTCTTCGCAGGCGACTGCGCTATCGCATCTGCCATCGCCTCTGTTCGTGACAGGGTGTTGAAGTCAAGACAGAACACGAGGTCGGCTATCTTCAGGACGGTGTCAACAAAATCTTTCCGCTTGTCATAGCGTACAATCTTCTCAGAGTTCGGCAACCATTTCAGATAGTCGGGATACTGGTCGGGGGCAACGATGAGGGGGTCCTTTCCCATCATCTTCAGCACTTCCGCCCAACCCAGCATAGAACCTAAGGCATCGCCATCCGCATTCACATGGCAACACAACACAATAGACTCTGCGCTATCGATAAGGGAGTGCAGTTCACTACACTCCCCTTCTGTCATAATCTCTTTCAGCATCAGAACAGTTTGTTGGGATAGACACCCTCATCCACCAGTTTCTGGATACGCTTGACAGTATCCTCACGATCAGCGGCGTAAGTCACACCAAACCATTTAGAAGTCGTGTCCAGCACCTCAACGGTTGCCGTCTTCTCGTTGATGAGTTTGTTGACCATCAGCGGGATAAAGAACTCCGCTTTCAGGTTCTCCATATTCTTCGGATCACTCAAGAACTCCTTGAAGAAAGCCTCAGAATGCTCGAAATAGTCAGGGGTAAAGCCCCACATATTCATAGAGACAGGGGTATTGTCATCCACAACGACCCACTTGCCATTCTCATCCTTATAGCGGATGAGCTGGTCTGCGGCACCTGCCTGTGAACCGTCCTCCGCACAACGTACGATCTCCGTACGCTCCACCACTGTTGTCAGGTGTCCTTGCTCGTTCTTCGAACAGATACCACGAGCCACGGTACCGTTCTCGCTCAAGGTGTTACCGACACGGAAACCGACCATCGCATACTGGTTCTTGGCACCCTCTGGCAGACTGCTCAGGAACTTGCCGATGACCATAAAGGCATCACGGTTGTAGAAATCGTCACAGTTGATGACACAGAACGGTTCCTTGATGACACCCTTACCCATCAGTACGGCATGGTTGGTACCCCATGGCTTCACACGTCCCTCTGGCACCTTAAAGCCCTCGGGCAGTGCGTCAATGCCTTGGAAGCATAACTCACAAGGAATCTTATCCTCGTACTTTGAGAGAATTTGGGTGCGGAACTGCTCCTCGAAATCCTTACGGATGACCCATACTATCTTACCAAAACCTGCCTGAATAGCATCATAGATAGAATAGTCCATGATGGTCTCACCGTTAGGTCCCAGACCATCCAACTGCTTCAAACCGCCATAGCGGCTTCCCATACCTGCGGCAAGGAGAAATAATGTTGGTTTCATATCTTATTTAATCTTTAATGTTTAATCTTTAATGTTTAATCTTTAATCATCAAAAGTCTTTTGTCATCTCAGCGACCTCAGCATTGATGTGGTCGATGAACTCCTGGATGGTCATGACTTTCTGTTCGCCACCGCCCTGTGGACGGACAGCGACTGTACCGTCAGCCTGCTCCTTCTCACCGACAATCACCATGTAAGGAATACGCTTCAACTCGTTGTCACGAATCTTACGACCCAGTTTCTCATTGCGCAGGTCGATCGTCGGACGAACACCACCCTGCTCGAACTTCTTCGCCACCTCATTGGCATAGTCGTTATACTTCTCAGACAGAGGAAGGATGGCAACCTGCTCTGGGGTGAGCCACAAGGGGAAGTGTCCACTGGTATGCTCAATCAGCACGGCACAGAAACGCTCCAATGAGCCGAAGGGCGCACGGTGGATCATCACAGGTGTCTTCTTCTGATTGTCCTCGTCGGTATACTCCAACTGGAAGCGCTTTGGCAGGTTATAGTCTACCTGGATAGTACCCAACTGCCAGCGACGACCGATAGCGTCCTTGATCATGAAGTCGAGTTTAGGACCATAGAAAGCAGCCTCACCATACTCAACCTTGGCGGGCAACCCCTTCTCACGACAAGCCTCCACGATGGCAGCCTCGGCAAGGGCCCAGTCCTCGTCAGTTCCTACATATTTGTCATGGTCGTTAGGGTCACGCAGAGATATCTGTGCCTCGAAATTGAAACCGAAGGCAGTCAGCACGATGCCAATGATATCCATCACGTTCAGGAACTCCTGCTTCACCTGGTCGGGACGACAGAACAGGTGGGCATCATCCTGTGTGAACGAGCGCACACGGGTCAGTCCATGCAACTCACCGCTCTGCTCATAGCGGTATACGGTACCAAACTCAGCGACACGCAGGGGCAGGTCACGGTATGAGCGGGGCTTCCATGCGAATATCTCACAGTGGTGAGGACAGTTCATGGGTTTCAGCATATACTCCTCATCCTCCTCCGGGGTATGGATGGGCTGGAACGAGTCCTTGCCATAGTGGGCATAGTGTCCACTGGTGATATAGAGGTTCTTGGAACCGATATGCGGGGTGATGACCTCCTGATAGCCGAAACGCTTCTGCACCTTACGGAGATGGTCTTGCAGACGCAGACGCAGATCGGTACCCTTCGGCAACCAGATAGGCAAACCCTTGCCTACCTTGTCAGAGAACATAAACAGTTCCATCTCCTTACCAATCTTACGGTGGTCACGCTTCTTTGCCTCCTCCAGCATCACGAGATACTCGTCGAGCATCTTCTTCTTGGGGAACGAGATACCATACAGGCGCTGCATCTGCTCACGGCTGGCATCACCACGCCAGAAAGCACCGGCGACATTCGTCAGTTTGATGGCCTTGATGGCACCAGTGTTCATCAGGTGTGGACCACGGCAGAGGTCCGTGAACGCACCCTGCGTATAGGTTGTGATACTACCGTCCTCCAAGTCCTGCTCGATATGCTCGCACTTATAGGTCTGACCGTCAGCAGCAAACTCCTTCAGGGCGTCAGCCTTGGCGACCTCCTTGCGTACGACAGGCTCTTTCTTAGAGGCAAGTTCACGCATTTTCTCCTCAATCTTCGGGAAATCACTCTCCTTGATGCTCTCACCGTCTTTCAGCAGCACATCATAGAAGAAACCGTTCTCGATGGCAGGACCGAATCCGAACTGAATACCAGGATAGAGTTCCTGCAATGCCTCGGCAAGCAAGTGGGCACTGGTGTGCCAGAATGTGTGTTTACCCTCCTCGTCATCCCATTTATAGAGTGCTATCTTCGCATCCTCCATAATAGGTCTGTTGAGTTCTACTGTCTCGCCATTCACACCGCATGACAACACGTCACGTGCCAAGGCAGGCGAAATGCTCTCGGCAATCTCAAGTCCCGTTACGCCCTGCTCATACGAGCGAACAGATCCGTCGGGAAAAGTAATCTGAATCATATCTACAATATATGTTTAAGTTTAAATCGCCTGCGAAATTACAAATAAATAGTGACATCACCAAATATTTTTCACATAATAAACTTTTATGTGTCACTTTACGAAGGTACGGCATCCTTGCCACGAAGTCCATACCTCCTGACTCAAACCATCTTAGCAAGTCGTATAGGATTCATTCTCATATCCCATACTGCGGAAACACGGATAGTATCCGCATCTACCCAATAAACTAATTTGTAATTCTTATTAATGATTTTTGCTCTGTATAAGATTTTCTTTCCTTTTAATATAGGTTCTGGATGACCTGATTCAGGATACTTCAATAACAGCCTGATTTTATCATCAATTTGTTTGCTGAATTTCCTTGCCGAACGCTCTCCGCAATAATACAAATGGCTATCTACAATGGCTGTTAATTGTTGGATTGCTTTTTCTGAAAATTCAACTTGCATAGTTCCTGATTCTATCTTCCAACATAATCTTAATAGATTCCCAAGGATAGCAACGCCCCTCTCGGAAATCTCGTTCAGACTGATTAATGTCCTCCAAGACCTCCTCTAATGTTGAAGGACCAAGGATTGGGACTCGATCTTCAAAATTCCCCACCACCTCAACATCTTCTACGTAAACGATAGGTTCTACAGCGGACTCATTGCATTGACCTACGCTTTCTTCCTCTTCGATTTCTGGATATCTTTTTTCTTCCATTGCATTATGTTGATAAGACATTGCAAAGATAACGACTTTCCACGAAACCTCCAAATAAAACCCCAAAAACTTACGAACCAATAATATTGGGGGG
The DNA here is from genome assembly GCA_937916405.1 of uncultured Prevotella sp. Taxonomy (GTDB): domain Bacteria; phylum Bacteroidota; class Bacteroidia; order Bacteroidales; family Bacteroidaceae; genus Prevotella. The sequence goes on along the minus strand of CALFUF010000156.1, from coordinate 22,476 downwards.
GCTGCTCACTGATATGACTTGCCTACTCCCAACAAGCAATGTCCTGTGCTATCTCTGGCAACTGGCTGCGATGAAATACCGGGTCCTTGATGCCCTGTCGCTTCTGCTGCCGATAGTCGTCAAGCAGGCGGAACACATATTTCCCTAACAGGAAGATGGCGACGAGGTTGCATGCCGTCAACAATGCCATGCACAAATCTATCATACTCCACACCGCCTCTAAAGTCATCATCGCTCCAAGCATCACCATAGCACCACCAGACGCAAGTCTATAAATGGTCATCACGCTCCGCCTGGAGGTCATAAAACGCACATTAGTCTCGCCGTAATAATAGTTGCCAATAATCGAGGAATAGGCAAAGAGGAAGATTGCAATGGCGACAAAGACGGGTCCCCATGAGCCGACCTCCGACTGCAAGGCAGCCTGTGTCAGCATGATACCATTCAGTTCCGGGGAGGTGTAGAGTCCACTGATCAGGATGATAAACGCAGTACAGGAGCAGACCACCAACGTATCAGTAAACACACCTAATGCCTGTATCAGTCCTTGTTTGACAGGATGCGTCACGAATGCCGTGGCTGCCGCATTAGGGGCACTACCCTCTCCTGCCTCGTTGCTAAACAAGCCTCGTTTCACACCATTCATGATGGCGGCTCCAAACGTGCCTCCCACAGCCTGCTCCACGCCAAAGGCACTCTTAACAATGACGGAAAGCACATGGGGTAGCAACTGGATATTCATCACAACAACCACGAGGGCAAGCACAAAATAGCCGACAGCCATCACAGGTACTAAGATGGCACTGACATGGGCTATGCGCTGTATGCCGCCAAAGACGATGAATAGTGTCATCATCACCAATACCACACCCGTCACCAGAGGATTCCAACCGAAAGCCCCTTCCATGGCACCACAGATGGTATTCGTCTGTACGGAGTTATTCGCCAAGCCAAATGAGACGGTTATCAATATGGCGAAGAGTATTGCCATCCACCGGCAGTGCAGTCCTCGCTGGATGTAATAGGCAGGACCTCCGATAAACGAGTCTTTGTGATGCTGCTTGAACAACTGTCCTAAGGTCGACTCCACAAAGGCGGTCGCAGAACCTATCAGTGCCATTACCCACATCCAGAATACGGCACCGGGACCACCAACGGCTATCGCCGTCGCCACACCAGCCAGATTACCCGTTCCCACTCGTGAGGCAAGGGATACGACAAAAGCCTGAAAGGAAGAAATATGCCGTTGTATTTCTGTACCATGCGTATGCACAGAGGAGTCTCTCAACAGACGCACCATCTCCCCGATCATACGGAACTGCACAAAACGTGTACGCCACGTAAACCATAGTCCACACCCTATCAGTGCCCCTATGATCAGGTAGCCCCACAACACATCATTTATCGAATCTAATATCTCCATAAAGCAAGCTATCTGATTAAGCCTGCAGTTTGAAGAATACTGATGATCACATCAGCATTCTCCTTTTGTTTGCGTGCTAACGACTGATAACGGGAGAGCTGGTCAGGATGATTGGCGAGGAGTTGTTGGACCACCGTCTCTGTGACACGAGCCATACGGAGCTCCTCACGCTGCGGGTCCCATGCGGCAAGATAACAGACAAGGTTCTCCAGACTGGAAAGAGTGCGAAATGAATTCTTGGACAAAGGTGACACATTCCCGCCAAAGGTAACACTGAACCCTGAGGGGGCGACATCCTGACGGGCAAACAACAGTTTGTCACCGATGCGCCAAGCACGTACATAGACATCTCCAAACGTATTAAACGGACGTAGGTTGAGATAGAGTGAGTCCTCATACACTACGACGCAAGCAGCCTTACGTAGGAGGTGGGCTGTTCTTTTCTTCTCCGCCTTCACCTCCATGGCTAACGCGTCTTCCTTTGAAGACGGATTAAGCGCCACCCTGCCCTCTGCCTCTTTCCACTGTCCGTCAAGGAAGTCTTGCCATGAGGTGCTGTATTTAGTCTGGGCGACACCACACAGAGGCAACATCATCAAAAAGGTTAGTAATGTTCGCATCATCATTTCCGATATCTTTTAATTATACTATAGGCGGTATAAAGTCCTAACTCACCCGCCTTGGACAAATCACTGATACCCTCGTTCTGCTGTTTGTTGGCAATACGGGCAAGTCCACGATTGTAATAAGCCTCGGCAAGATTACCATCCAAAGCTATCGCACGAGTATAATCCTCAATGGCGTGAGCATAGTCGACTCGCTTGACATACACATTGCCACGATTATAATAAAGGTAAGCACTCTCGTGATAACGTATTGCCTCCGTCAGGTCCGACAACACATTCGCCGTCTTCATACGAACATCCGTACCCTGAGCGGCATTAAAAGCATTGAGTTTCGACTGACATGCCGCACGTTGCCAGAAGGCTAGTGACGAGGTGGAGTCGATTTGCAGATAGGTGGAGAGGTCATCGATGGCTGCGTCAAAGTTCTGGATGACACTATAAACAATGGCACGCTTAAACAACAAGGCGGTAGCTCGTTGTGTATTCCGTTCACGATCAATTTGATTAGCCAGCGTGTCTATATAGGCAAAATACCTCTTCGTATCCTCCTCATCCAATGAGGGGTTACCACTGATAATATGCAGTTGGCGCTGTTTCGGATTCCTCGTGTTATAAGCATCCACCAGCTTATCGAATGCAATATACTGTTTCACCTGACTCTGTTCCTGTTCGAAAGAGAGGATATACATAGGAAGATAATCCAACGCCACCCGACGGTTCTGCACCCTTCCCCGATACTCGCTCTGGTACTCATGTTCCACCTCCTGTTCGTCAGCTACAGCCAGCTGGTTGTATTTCTCAATATCCAAGTCACTCCGCTTACGCATCTGTTCTTTTGAGAGACGAGGTTGTCTGCCCAGATAACGCTTGTCCATCTGTGCCTTTAAGATACGGAACTCATCCGCCTCCGCCTGTTTTGTCATTCCCATTCGGCGATAACAAGAGGCACGATGCTGCAAACCGAACCAGAAGTTAGGGAACTCCTCGATGACCTTTGAGTAGTCACGAATAGCCCCTCTTAGATTACCCGTATTCTCCAACAGCAACGCACGATTGAAAAGTGCCATCAGGTTATTAGGCTCCAGATTCAATACGAAGTCGAAGTCGAGGATAGCCCTGTTGTCATCACCCACCTGTGCACGGAGCAATCCTCTGTTATAGTGTCCGAGGAAGTTATTCGGGTCGAGGTCAAGAGCCGTATCGTAGTCAGCCATCGTCCCTCTCAAGTTATTCTGATTGAAACGAGCCAACGCACGATTGATATAATTGTTAGCTTGCTTTGGTAGTAAATGAATCGCCTTCGACAGATACTCCTCACTCTCCTTCCACTCTTTCCGTGATAGACTGATGACAGCACGCTGGCTCCAGAGATTACCATCGTAAGGATCTACCTCCAGACTCTTGTCGAGTGCCGTGATTGCCTTTGTCGTGTCCTTTTGCAAGATATAGACCTCTGCCTGCATGGCATAGGCTGGTGCGTGACGGCTCCATCGCGTCAGGATGGTATCTAACTGGAGGAGAGCCGTATCATAGTCTTTCTCATTGATATGACAGAGCACGCGGTTATGCCAAAGGCTCTGATTCTCAGGGTCATACTTCAACGCCTGATTATAATCTCTGATTGCCTCCGCATATTTCTTCTGCTGGATACGACAGAGGCCACGCAACTCATACATCCCCACCACATAAGGATTCCGCTTGATCGCCTCAGTGCAGTCATCCTCAGCACCAGCAAAGTCGTCGAGATAGTATTTTGCCACTCCCCGATAGAACCAAGGCTCATAAAGATAAGGCTTGGCGGAGATAGCCTGATTAAAATATTGAATAGAAAGAACGTAATCCTCAAAATAGAGTGCCGAGCGCCCTATCATCACCAGTCGGTCGGTCTTGAACTGAGCATGGCAAACTGACAATTGACAATTGAAAATTGACAATTGAAACAGGACGAACAGCACTAATCTCCTCATTTATTTACTGACGCTTTTCGTCTTATAGCCACAACGATAACGACCTTGAGTGAGCGCACGCAACTTACTCTTAATAAGCTGCTTACGCAATGGAGAGATGCGGTCCACGAAGACCTTTCCATCCAGATGATCAAACTCATGCTGCATGACACGGGTCAGGTAGCCCTCCACCCATTCGTCATGAGGTTTCAGCTCCTCGTCAAGCCATTGTACACGGATACGAGTAGGACGTGTCACCTTCTCATGGATAGCAGGAAGTGACAGACAGCCCTCCTCCATAGAAGCCGTCTCAGTATCATCATACTCGATGATATGCGGGTTGATATACACATGGCGGAAGCCCTTATACTCAGGCATATCATCACTGATCACATCCAAATCAATGACAACCACACGAATAGACTTGCCAATCTGGGGGGCAGCCAGACCGATACCCTCACTATCTGCCAACGTATCCCACATATCAGCAATCAGCTGCTGCAGTTCAGGATAGTCTGCAGGAATATCCTCGGCTACCTTCCGAAGCACGGGATGACCATAAATATATATAGGTAATATCACTTTAGATTGATTTTTTAGAACGCATATAGTCTTGCAAAATAATCGTAGCACTGATCTCATCGACCAAGGCTTTATCCTGACGTGCTTTCTTTCTCAGTCCCCCATCCAGCATCGCCTGATGCGCCAGGACAGAGGTAAAACGCTCATCATAGAACTCTATCGGAATCTGTGGCATAGCCTTACGCCACCGATTAACAAACTGCTGTACACGTGGCAGGTTCTCACTAGGTTGTCCGTTAGGTTGCCGAGGCTCTCCAATCACGATACGCTCCACCTCCTCACGGGCAATGTATGCCTGCAAATACTCGAAAAGCTCAGAAGTAGCAACAGTCGCCAATCCTCCCGCTATAATCTGGAGAGGATCGGTGACTGCTAAACCTGTACGTTTTTTTCCGTAGTCAATTGACAATATCCTTGCCACGCCAACGCCTTTCAGCCTTTAACGGGCATTATAGAGCAGCCATGCGCCAGCATATTTGGTCTGCAAGTCATTACGGCTGGCTGATGCCTCCTCCTTGGTATCGAAGGTAGTAGCAACGACACGATACATGTTACGCTCTACGTTCTTCACAACTTGTGCGTTATAGCCTGCATTGTTCAACTGCTGCTGCAGTCCCATGGCATTAGCCTCTGACTGGAATGAGCCAACGACAACGCTGAAGTTCTTCAGTCCATTTCCAGAAATCAAAGACACACGCTCCTGGGTCACTCTTACGTTATCGGTATTATCAACCACCTGTGTGTTGCTAGCAGACTTTGTCTCTAAGGGCACTACCACATTGCTCTCAGGCTGCTGTGTCTGAACCACTGCGGGCTGTTGTTGCTGCTGGAGCTCCTCCTGCTGTTTTGCCTTCAGATATGCCTGCTTATAGGCACTCTCGCTTGATTTACAACTTGTGAAAACCATTGCTGCGCACAAACCAGCGCATACTACCAAGTACTTTTTCATGTTTCTTTCTTAATTATTTAAATTAGACTGTATTTCAAATATCACGTGCGAAATTACAAAATATCGGGCAAATAGAGCGAAAAAACGTGCATAAAGTTTGTTAAATAAGGAAATTCTAACCTATTTAACAAAAAATGGCTCTCTTTTTTCCACTTTTTCAAAAACTTTGCCTATATTTGCAAATACAAATCGTATTATATTAACTAAAAAATGATAAGACTATGAAAGGTTTAGGTGTATTAGGCGCATTTTTCGGCGGTGCTATCGCCGGTGCTGTGATTGGCTTGTTGCTTGCTCCTGAAAAGGGTGAGGACACTCGTGAGAAGATTACGGATGCTGTGGATGACTTCATGAAGAAGCACAACATCAAGTTGAGCCGCAAAGAGGTGAGTGACCTCGTTGAGGATATCGCAGAAGCAGCTCCTGAAGTAGACTAATCAAGATGTTATCAAGCGACAAGAACGTAGAGACCATCGCGCAGTTGGCGGAGATTGTCAAACACTACTTGGGTATTCAAACAGAATATCTGAAACTAGATATCGTTGACAAGTTAGTACGTCTGTTGACATTTGCTGCCCTCGCCATTGTATTTCTGCTCATCATCATTGGTGTGGCGATGTTCTGTTCGTTTGCCCTCGTTTTCTGGCTTGCCTCCTACACGGGGACGGCTGTTGCCTTCCTCGTGGTAGGAGCGCTTCATGTTCTTCTTATCCTTCTTGTTTTCTTTAAACGCCACGCTTGGATAGAGAAACCCTTGGTTCGTTTCTTTGCCAATCTCCTATTAAATAACTGATCTGATGAAGTTGCCCGTACAGAATCCCAAGACCAACAACTACCAGTCGCTTGAAGACATTCAGGCACGTAAGGACGAGTTACTGGACCAGCTACAGACTGACAATTCCCATTTCGGTAAGAAATGGAACCAGTTGTTTGTCTCTAAGGAAGACAATTCCAAGGCAGCGTTCATCGGAGGACTTCTTGTCAACAGCATCACTGTTGTCGACTTTATCCTGACAGCCAGGAAGCTTTACAAGAACTACGGAAGTCTTTTGGGATTAGGAAAAAAGAAAAAGAAGAGATAAGTTTCTATTCTATTTCTATGATTTGACCATCGAAAGCCATCTGGATATCAGAGGGCAAGGAAGCGTTTACCTCCTCATGTCTTCCGATATCATGACTGCTGTGGATAAGCCATGTCTGACGAGCTCCCACTCTTCTGGCAAAGGCGACAGCCTCATCTAATGTCTGATGGGAGTGATGGGGCTTTTGGCGAAGGGCGTTAACCACAAGGGTGTCCACCCCTTTCAGATAGTCCAGTTCTCCCTCGTCTATCGTCTTCATATCCGTGATATAGGCAAGTTTCCCTATTCGGTAGCCTAAAATGGGTAAGTCGTGGTGCATCACCTCCAAGGGCATCACCACCATGTCACCAATCTGCAAGGGCTCATGCTTATGTATCTCATGGAGTTGGATAGCAGGAACACCAGGATAGCGATGCTCTGCGAAACAATATGGCAACATCTGCAACAATCCTGCTTTGGCGATAGGGTCAGCATAAACATTGATCTCACCAAACTGACAATAAGGACGGATATCGTCCATGCCCCCCATGTGGTCGTAATGAGCATGGGTAATCAGTATACCGTCTATCTTCCGGAAGGGCTGTGGCATGATCTGTTGACGAAAGTCGGGACCACAGTCTATCAAGATACGTGTTGTCGCCGTCTCTACCAATGCAGAGCAGCGTAACCGTTTGTCATGCGGATCGGTACTCGTACAAGTATAACACTGGCACCCGATTGTCGGAACGCCACACGAGGTTCCTGTTCCTAAGAATGTCAGTCTCATATTATATTCACTTCCGGATAAATATCTATGCCAAATTTCTCTTTGACATCCTTCTGAATCGCCTGACAGAGGTCGACAATCTCCTGACCTGTCGCCCCTCCCCAGTTGACCAATACCAAAGCCTGTTTATTGTAAACACCAGCACGTCCTAACCGTTTCCCTTTCCATCCGCACTGGTCTATCATCCAACCAGCAGGAATCTTCTCGTGGTCAGCGTCAATGGTATAGTGAGGCATCTTCTCATATTGTAAGGCAAGTTGCTCATACTTCTCACGACTAACGATAGGATTCATGAAGAAGCTGCCGGCATTTCCTAACTTATTAGGATCAGGAAGTTTGGCATTACGGATATCGATAATCACCTGGCGTAACTGCTGGGCTGACGGCTCAGCGAGTCCCTGTCGCTCCAGTTCCGCACGAATATTACCATAGTCAAGATGTGGTTGGAAGTCTTCCTGGAATTGATAAGTGACATTAGTTATCAGATACCGGTTTTTCCATTCCTTTTTGAAACGGCTTTGCCGATAGGCATACTGACACGCCTCACGGGGTATGGCGCAAATATTCCCTGTGGCTATCTCCACTGCCTCTATCTCGACTATCAAGTCTTTGACCTCCACACCGTAAGCCCCTATATTCTGGACGGCACTGGCTCCCACGTCACCAGGTATCAATGATAGGTTCTCCGCGCCATATAGCTGGTTCTGTATGGCAAAGGCTACTATATCGTCCCACACCTCTCCGCTGCCACAGCACATTTGTGAGCCAACGATTCTTGTTCCTTTGATATTGGAACGTACGACAATTCCCTCATAGTCTCGTGTCAACAACAAGTTGCTACCCTCACCTATTATAATATAAGGTAGAGCAGACTCACGAAGGATCTCCGCCACCTGCCGAGCTTCATGGACATCATCAAAGTCCAGGAATCGACGGCATTTCGCATTGATACGAAAAGTGTTAAGCCACAACAGACTATAGTTTTCAAAATCCCTCATTATGTTGTCATTTTCTCTAGTTTCCACTTACCCCCTTCATGTTTGAAAACCAGTTCCAGTTCCAAACCGTTGGCAATACCACGCAGAACGAAAATCTTCCGTCCTGTATCCTTTTGTGAATCACCATAAACGATATTATAAATCATACCAGAAGGAAGCTCCGGGGCAAAAGCCTCCCAAGTATCCGGTGTGATGACACCCTCCATCTGACTGAAATCATCATCAGGATCCGGTCCCACGAATTTCACACTCTCCATCAGGTGATGCTGCTGGTACTCCATATCAGAGGCGAAATGCTCATAGAACTCCAGGAAAGAGGCATTCCGTGACTCACTCATCGGCATATGGATAATCTCCTGAAGCATCCATAAGCCATTGACACGGTCAAACACATATTGTTTTACCGTTTTTGCCTCCAGATAGATTTTCTCCACAACAGCATGGTTGATGTCTGTCGCCTCCTTGACATGTTCCATCTCCTTCTCACTGTCAAACAATAAGGTATAGGCATCTTGTTTCATGAAGAAATACTCCATCTGCCATTGTCCGTTCTTGACATAACTGATCTCCTCACCACGCTGTATCTTCAATGGGAATTTGATACGAGAGGACTGTAACTTGTGATTGGCAGCGAAATTAAAGATAAAATCGTCAAAAAGCTCGTCTGCAGCCTTGGGCATAGGTGCCTGTTCAGAAGCCACTTCCTCTTCCAAGGTCGAGGCTGTCGTATCTGCCTTCTGTATGGTGTCGGCAGTTGCCACTTCCTCATTACCTCCGCTTTTCTGTCCTTGGCAGGCGGAAAGCAATAGTACTGCTACCAGAAAGATAAACAAAAACTGTTTCATCTTTGACTTCGCACTAATCATTAACTCTCAAATTTGATGCAAAGGTACAAATAATTCTTAATTATTAATTCCTAATTACTATTTTTTTTGTACCTTTGCAGGCAAATTTTATTTTAACGCTAGATTATGATACTTGATAAGATAGACGAACTCCTCAAAGAAGTGCAGGAGATGAGCGCTAAAAACGCTGATGATGTAGAACAGCTCCGACTGAAATATCTCAGTAAGAAAGGTGAGATAACAGCGCTGATGAATGATTTCCGTAATGTGGCTGCCGATCAGAAGAAGACCGTTGGTATGAAGATTAACGAGTTAAAGACACTTGCCACAGAACGCATTAACCAATTGCGTGAGGATTGCCAGACACAGGAGAGTGAGGGTGATGCTGTTGATTTGACACGAACCCCCTATCCTATTAAGTTAGGTACTCGTCATCCGCTGACCATAGTCACTAACGAGATCATTGATATCTTCTCACGTATGGGCTTTGTTCTTGCTGACGGACCTGAGGTAGAGGACGACCTGCACGTGTTCACCAAGATGAATTTTGCCGCTGACCACCCTGCCCGTGATATGCAGGACACCTTCTTTGTCAGTCAGCATCCTAATGATGTCACCAAGAATATCCTGTTGCGCTCACATACCTCCAGTGTTCAGGCTCGTGTGATGGAGCATATGCATACAGAGGATGGTAAGTTGACTGCACCTATCCGTGTCATCTGCCCCGGGCGTGTCTATCGTAACGAGGCTATCACCGCTCGTGCCCACTGTTTCTTCCATCAGGTAGAGGGACTGTATATCGACAAGAATGTCAGCTTCACCGACCTGAAGCAAGTACTTCTCTCTTTTGCCCGTGAGATGTTCGGTGCCGACACGAAGATCCGTTTGCGCCCCAGTTATTTCCCCTTCACAGAGCCCAGTGCCGAGATGGATATCTCCTGCTTCATCTGTGGTGGTGAGGGTTGTGGATTCTGCAAGCACACCGGATGGGTAGAGATTCTTGGTTGTGGCATGGTTGATCCTAACGTTCTCGAACAGTGTGGCATTGACTCCAAGGAATATAGCGGTTATGCCTTTGGTATGGGTTTAGAGCGTATCACCAACCTGAAATACCAGGTTAGCGACCTCCGTATGTTCTCAGAGAACGATGTCCGTTTCTTGAAAGAATTCGAGGCTGCCAATTAATATTGGCTCTCTATAAATCTCAACTCGGCTTCGAGCATTGCTAGTTTCGGCATCTCGAAGCCGACTTTTTTTGCCTCAGCGATAGGACGAGAATAAAGATAAGGAATCTCCATCCTGCGATGATGGTCATAGTCCAATTTCATAGAAGGGCTATAAGGTACCATCGCATCCGTCATTGCTATCATCTTATCCGCAAACTCACTGTTCAATGCCTGCACACCGATAGCGTTGGCTGCCCCTATCACCTCCATCATCTGATCGTAAATCAGCTGGCGTGTGGAAGGATTCTGCAGCAATTTGTCAGTGGAGGTGTTGAGGGCTACCGTCATCCCATTGAAAGGCATATTCCAAACAGCCTTTTTCCAACGTGCCTCCAGATAAGGAACCTCTGCCGCCTCAATACCAGCCGCCAGAAAGTCTTGCAACAGTTCGTGGAACTGGTCGTCAGGACAGGAGTAGTTTCCTAAGTTGATAGAACCATAACACTGATGTGAGATACGTCCTGGAGCTATCTTTCCCGAGCATATAAAGGCAAGACCTGCCACGATATGCAAACCGGGAAACTCCTTTTGCAAGTCGTCTTCCAGTCCGATACCGTTCTGTATCAATAACACCACAGTATTCTCCTTTAGGATAGGAGGAATCATCTCCTTCAGTTTATAATTGTTGATAGATTTCAGGCACACCAATACCGCATCCGTCTTGGGCATCTGCTTCGTATCGTTATAGGCATCCACTTCATCGAGATGGAAACTGCCATCGCAAGAGTCTATCTGTAAACCGTGTTGCTTTACATACTCATAATCCGAACGTAACAGGAATCTTACCTGTCGTCCTGCCTTCATCAGTCGTCCACCATAGAAGCCTCCAATAGCTCCTGTTCCTATCACTGTATAATTCATGTCTTCTTGTGTTTATTTCAACAACTTTGTGATCTGCAGGTCTGTCGCATCTGGTAGTATCTTTCTGAAATGCGCCAGCAAGCGCTCATACGACTCCTCTGGACTCCGCTCGCACTGGCAAATATCACTGCCGTATAGCTGTTCCGGAGTGGTCAGCAACGACCAGCCCCATCCATATTCATTGCCATGCTTGTCGGTAGGATAGACAAAATCCTCCGTCACTATCCTGCAATCCATCTGCAAGCGGGTGATATATCCATCAAACTTGCTCCGCATCTTCGGACCTGTGAAGCCACAGGCGGCACGCAACTCACGAGTAATCATACTACCCTGTTCCTGTAAAGTGAAAAGGATTGTCTCCTCAATAGACCCCTCCTCAGGTATTCCATTCTTATGACGGCGATAATTACAGAAATCAGTCCACCACTCCCGACTGATAAAACCAGCCTTCCCAGCGAAGAACTTCCCATAAACGAATCCACCTTCCGTGATGATTGACCCTTTCCATTTCCACAAAGGCCAGTCCCATCCGCCATCAGGGAATATCACATACCTGCAATCATCCTCTACCACGGCATCTGCGGAAAAACCGTCAATTCCACTTTCCAGCAAAGGGAGGAAGCCCACTTCCTGAATATATTCCATGAGTCCTGCCGCAGAATAAATACTTCTTTTTCTCACCTTCATATATGCTGCAAAGATACAAAAAATTTGAGATATGACCAAAATATAAAATAAAAGTTGTACCTTTGTAAGCTGTATGGAGACAAAAATAAAATACTAATAAGAAAAAACTTATATCATATGAAATCAAAACTATTTATATTACTGCTTAGCTGCACAACAGCTACGGCACAGGCACAAAAGCCCGCAATTCCACGTGATGAGGCTCTTGAAGCTAAGATTGAGAAGACCCTCTCAAAGATGACGCTGGACGAGAAGATCGGACAGATGTTGGAGTTGAATCTTGACGTGATGGGCAAGATGAAGATCGAGAATGCCAAGGTGGACCGTGAGAAGGTGCTTCAGGTGATGCAACAATTCGGTGCCCCTAAGGCTCAGATAGATGAGGTCATGAAAATGACAGACCAACAGATTATCGATAAGATGGGTAACTACCCTGTAGATATCTATGAAGGTTCCACCAAAAGAGTCTGGAAGTTGAACGAGGTCATGCTCGACACACTGATCTCAAAATGGAAGGTCGGCTCTATCCTAAACGCCCCAGGAACCCGTGCAGCTACCGTGGCACAGTGGCAGGAATGGATCCAGTTGATTCAGAAGAAATCGATGAAGCACCTCGGTATTCCTGACATCTATGGTCTTGACCACAACCATGGCGTGACTTACACACAGGGTGGAACCCTATTCCCACAGCCTATCAACCTTGGTGCCTCCTTCAACACGGAACTAGCTCGTATCGGTGCAGAGATCACCGCCTATGAGAGTCGTGCCTCCAACTGTCCATGGGTATATAACCCTGTCGTTGACCTTGGTCGTGACCCTCGTTGGGCACGTATCTGGGAGAGCTTCGGTGAGGACGCTATTGTCAACTCAAAGATGGTGGTTGCAGAGATTAACGGCTATCAGGGTAATGACCCCAACCATATCGACCAGTATCACGTAGGTACCAGTACGAAGCACTATTTCGCTTATGGAGCTCCTTGGACAGGTAAAGACCGTACCCCAGCCTATCTGCCTATCCAGATTCTGCGTGAGAAATATTTCGAGCCTTTCAAACAGGCAGCCTTAGCAGGTTCCCTGACGATGATGGTCAACTCAGCCTCTATCAATGGTGTTCCCGTACATGCCAGCTATGAGTATCTGACGAAATGGCTGAAAGAGGATTTACAATGGGATGGCATGCTTGTCACCGACTGGGCAGACATCAACAACCTATATTCCCGTGAGCATGTCGCCAAAGACAAGAAGGATGCTATCCGTATTGCCATCAATGCAGGTATTGACATGTCCATGGATCCTTATAAAATTGATTTCTGCATCCTGCTGAAAGAACTCGTTCAGGAAGGCAAGGTACCCATGAGCCGTATCGATGATGCCGTACGCCGTATCCTCCGTGTGAAATACCGTCTCGGACTCTTTGAGAAACCTAACACTGGTGGTAAAGGCTTTGAGAAATTCGGTTCTGACGAGTTTGCTAAGAAGTCATTACAGGCTGCCGAGGAGAGTGAGGTGTTGTTGAAGAATGAGGGTAACATACTGCCACTCACCAAGGGTAAGAAGATTCTGCTGACTGGTCCTAACGCCAACCAGATGCGTTGTCTGCATGGTGGATGGAGTTACACTTGGCAGGGTTCTAAAGCTGAGGATCTCGCAGAGAAATACAATACCATCTACGAGGCTATGTGCAATAAATACGGTAAGGAGAATATTATCCTCGAACAGGGTGTGACCTACAAAGAGGACGGTGCGTATTATGATGAGAACGAGCCACAGATTCAAAAGGCAGTCAACGCAGCAAAAGGAGCAGACATTATCATCGCCTGTATCGGTGAGAACTCCTACACTGAGACACCTGGTAATCTCACCGACCTCTGGTTGTCAGAGAACCAGCGCAACCTCGTAAAGGAACTCGCTAAGACGAACAAACCCGTCATCCTCATACTGAATGAGGGTCGCCCTCGACTGATTGCGGATATCGAGCCACTCGCCAAGGCTGTGGTAGACATCCTGATTCCCGGTAACTATGGTGCTGACGCTCTTGCTAACCTGCTGGCTGGTGATGCTAATTTCTCAGCGAAGATGCCATATACCTATCCTCGTGAGATTAACTCCTTGAACACTTATGACTATAAAGTCAGTGAGGAGGTAGGTACGATGTCTGGTGCCTATAATTATGACGCAAAAGTTAATCTGCAATGGCCCTTTGGCTATGGCATGAGTTACACTACCTACGAGTATTCCAATCTGAAAGTCGACAAGAGTCAGTTCACCGCGAATGACATGCTGACCGTCACTGTAGACGTGAAGAATACCGGCAGTCGTGCTGGTAAAGAAGCAGTGTTGCTCTATTCCAGCGACCTTGTTGCCTCTATCGTTCCAGATAACAAACGCCTGCGTGACTTTACCAAAATAGAGTTGCAACCTGGCGAGACGAAGACTGTTACCTTCCAATTGCCAGCCAAGAATCTCGCCTTCGTAGGTGCTGACGGACGTTGGACCTTAGAGGAAGGTGACTTCATTTTGAAAGTTGCCAACCTGACCGTAGGTACAGCATGTACACAGACGAAGATCTGGGACGAACCTAACATTTAAGGAAAAGACATGAAACGGGGACTAGTATTAGAAGGCGGTGCCATGCGAGGGCTATGGACGGCTGGCGTGACCGACGTGATGATGGAACACGGTATTGAGCCTGACGGACTCATCGGTGTATCAGCTGGTGCTGCCTTCGGTTGTAACTATAAGTCGAGACAGATAGGACGTGCTATCCGTTATAATACCCGTTTTGCCAAAGACCCTCGTTACAGTGGATTACGCTCGTTACTGAAGAGTGGTGACTATTTCAATGCAGAGTTCGGTTACCATATCGTACCTTACGAATACGATCTCTTTGACACACAGACCTTTGAGCAGAACCCGATGGTGTTTACTATCGTGTGCACTGATGTACTGACAGGAGAGGCTGTCTATCACGATATCGACCATGTGGACTATGACGAACTGGAATGGCTGAGAGCATCCGCCTCGATGCCATTAGCCTCTAAGGTGGTGAAGGTACAAGGACACCAGTTACTTGACGGAGGTGTCGCTGACTCTATACCTTTGGCGTATTTCGAGTCAAAGGGTTACGACCGTAACGTGGTCATCCTGACACAGCCTAAAGGGTTTGTGAAAGAACCCAACAAGCTGATGCCCATCATGCGGATTGCCCTGCGGAAGTATCCTGCTATGCTGAAAGCGATGGACGAGCGGCATATCATGTATAACAAAGAGCTGGCGTATGTGGCGAAAGCAGAGGAAGAAGGACGCTGCCTCGTCATCCGTCCTGACGAGAAAATCCCCATCGGACATATCTCCCACGACCCAGATGAGATGCGCCATGTCTATGAGATAGGACGCCAAGTGGGTGAACGCTCTATTGCAAGAATCAAACACTTTTATAAGCTATGAGAATAGATATCATCACCGTATTGCCCGAAATGCTGGAGGGCTTCGTACATGAGAGCATCCTGGCACGTGCTGAGAAGAAAGGACTTGCAGAGATACGCCTTCATAACTTACGTGACTACACTCTCGACAAATGGAAACGGGTGGACGATTATCCTTACGGAGGGTCAGCTGGTATGGTGATGCAGTGTGAGCCTATTGACCGTTGTATCACCGCACTGAAGTCAGAACGTGACTACGACGAGGTGATTTTCACGTCACCTGATGGAGAGCGTTTCGACCAGCACATGGCTAATGAGTTATCGCTCAAAGGTAATCTCATTATTCTTGCAGGACATTACAAAGGTATTGACCAGAGAGTGCGTGACCATTTGATAACGAAAGAGATATCCATTGGAGACTTCGTATTGACAGGTGGCGAGTTAGTAGCTGCAATGATAGCAGATGCCATCGTCAGAGTGGTACCGGGAGTCATCGGTGACGAACAGTCGGCTTTGTCTGATTGTTTCCAAGATGACCTCCTTGCCGCACCTATTTACACTCGTCCAGCAGAATACAAAGGGTGGAAGGTACCAGAGATTCTACTCTCAGGCAATGAGGCGAAAATACGAAACTGGGAATTAGAGCAGGCGATGGAACGTACCAAACGGCTCAGGCCAGACCTTCTGAAAGAATGAAACGCTCACCTAACTGGAACCCTTCTTCGTAAAGGCGTTCCAGTTTTTCCACATCCTCACAGATACGACCTACCTCTAAAGGACGCTCTGGACGTATCACAATAATCTCCCCCCAGTCCTCCATCCGCTCTATCAAGTCGAGTTGTTTGTTATATTCCTCCGTACGATGACTCAGAGCCACACGTAAACGGGGATAGTTCCTGTATATGAATTTCGGAATCTTGATGTCTGGCTCCGAGGAGCGATAGCCCCGATTTCGTGTCAGCACCACCACATTCTCCTGATGCCCTGTATCAATCGAGCGTACGATCGGAATGCTGTCAACGATACCGCCATCGAGCATAGGAATACCGTCTACCTCCGTGATTTGCGCCACAAAAGGCAGAGAGCTGGATGCTTTGACAATCTGTGTCAGGCGCTGGTGATCGTGTTTCTCAGAGAGATACATAGCTCGTCCTGTCTTACAATTCGTAGTGACAGCCTCGAAGACGCAAGGATTACGCTCATAGGTGTCATAGTCAAAAGGCACGAACTCATTAGGGAAACGCTCATACAGGATGTCCGGGTCGAAGATACTGCCATTGACTATCAGGCTCTTCAGGGAGATATAGTCGTACTTCTGTAGCATATCAATATTCGACCAACGGGCACGGCGTGGCTGACGGCTCATATACGACAAGCCATTACAAGCACCTGCCGACACAGCGACCACATAAGGGAAATACACCTCATGTTTCATGAATGCGTCAAGTACACCAGAGGTAAATACGCCACGCATTCCACCACCTTCAAGAACCAATCCTGTATTGGGAGTTATTTGCATTTTAATGCTTTTTATGATGCAAAGGTAGTATATTTTCATAAATAATGTGTAACTTTGCGAACTAATTGGATAATATTACCGAATTATAGACTTATGTTTGATAAGAATACATACGTTCAGCGTCGTGCTGAACTCAAGAAAATGGTTGGCGAGGGGCTTATCGTACTCTTTGGCAATAACGAGGCTCCCTGCAACTATCCTGCCAACTGTTATGCACCTATGCGTCAGGACTCTTCCTTCCTATACTATTTCGGACAGCACCGTGATGGATTGGTAGGTTTCATTGATATTGACAAAGACGAAGAGATACTCTTCGGTAATGATATCGATGTGGAGGATATCGTGTGGATGGGTTTTACACCCTCTGTCAGTGACTTGGCTGCCGAGGTAGGTATCAGCAATACAGCACCCATGTCGGCACTCCGTTCTATCTGTTGCGATAGCATCGCGGCACACAGGACCATCCATTTTCTGCCTCCCTATCGTCACGACACGAAGATACAGATCATGGACCTGCTGGGCATCCATCCTTCCCAACAGAAGGAAGCTGCCTCGCTGAGACTCATCCATGCCGTCGTGAAGATGCGAGCCACCAAAGAGCCACAGGAGATTGCGGCGATTGACCGTGCCTGTGATGTAGGCTATGCCATGCATACTACTGCTCAACTGCTGATTAAGCCTGGTGTGACAGAGCGTTTCATTGGTGGACAGGTAGACGGTATTGCCCGTTCACTCGCTAACGGTACGAGTTTCGCCACAATCTTCAGTCAGCATGGGGAGATCATGCACGGCAATCCCTCTGAAGCAAAATTAGAGGCAGGACGACTGGCTCTCTGTGATGCTGGTTGTGAGCTGGACGACTACTGTTCCGACCATACCCGTACGATGCCTGTCACGGGTAAGTTTGACCAGCGACAACTGGAGATATACTCCATCGTGGAGGCTTGTCACGACTATGTGTTAGAGGTGGCGAAACCCGGTGTGAGATATATGGACGTACACTTTGCCGTATGCCGCATGATGACAGACCGTCTGAAGGAACTCGGTCTCATGAAGGGTGATACCGACGAGGCAGTAAAGGCTGGTGCTCATGCGATGTTCCTGCCTCATGGATTGGGACACATGATGGGTATGGATGTTCACGATATGGAGGGACTCGGACAGATCTACGTAGGCTTCGACGAGGAGACACGTCCTAATCTGGAGCAGTTCGGCACCAACTGTCTGCGTATGGGTCGCCGACTGGAAGAAGGCTTTGTTGTCACTGACGAGCCTGGAATCTATTTCATCCCTGCCCTCATCGATGAGTGGAAGGCAAGCGGACACTGCAAGGAGTTTATCAACTACGACAAGCTGGAGACCTACAAGGACTTTGGAGGTATCCGCATAGAGGATGACGTACTGATCACAAAGGACGGCTGTCGCTTCTTAGGAACGAAGCGCATCCCTTACCATCCTCATGAACTGGAAGAATATATGAGTAATAATTAAAAATAAAAAGACAATGAGAAAGATTTTAACCCTTGCGCTGCTCGCATTCGTCGCTGTCGGCGCACAAGCGGAGGGCATTAAGATGTCTGCGTCCGACGGAAAGTCGGACTCCGTCAACAAGAACAAACCTGTGTTCACGGTGATCAAGGAGAACCCTATCACCTCTATCAAGGACCAGAACCGCAGTGGTACGTGCTGGGACTACTCTACCCTCTCTTATTTCGAGGCTGAGATCCTGAAGAAGACAGGTAAGACCTACGACCTCTGTGAGAGTTTCGTAGCAAACAAGACCTATATGGACCGTGCCGTTCAGGTAGTACGTCTGCATGGTGACTGTCAGTTTGCACAAGGCGGCTCTGCCTATGATGTTCACTACGTTCTACAGCACTATGGTATCTGTCCTGAGGACGCTATGCCTTTCCCCGGCTCTCTCTATGGTGACTCCCTGAATAACTTCAATGAGTTCTTCTCTCTCTTGGAGCCATACGTGGAGGCAGTGTCAAAGAACAAGGCAAAGAAGATCTCCCCACAGTGGAAAGTCGGTTTACAGGGTATCCTCGACGCTTATCTGGGCAAGTGTCCTGAGAGCTTCACTTATGAGGGTAAGACCTATACTCCACAGACCTTCGCAGCCAGCCTTGGTCTCGACTGGAACGACTATGTAAGTATCACCAGTTATACCCATCATCCTTTCTATACCGCATTCCCTGTGGAGGTACAGGACAACTGGCGCAACCCACTGTCCTATAACGTACCGATGGACGAGATGATGAAGATTATCGACAATGCCATCATGCAGGGCTATACCGTAGCATGGGGTGGTGATGTCTCAGAGGACGGCTTTACCCGTAGTGGTCTCGCCTATGCTATCGACACCAAGAAGACAGAGAGCTTGCAAGGCTCTGACATGGCTCGTTGGTTGAAACTGTCTGCCGCCAAGAAGCGTAACCTCATCGACTCCCTGGGCTGTACTGTTCCGGAGATTGTTCCTACCCAGGAGATGCGTCAGGAGCGTTATGACAACTGGGAGTTGACGGACGACCATGGTATGCTGATCTACGGTATCGCCAAGGACCAGAACGGTAAGGAATATTACATGGTAAAGAACTCATGGGGTGAGAGTGGTGACTATAAGGGTATCTGGTATATGACCAAGACCTTCATCGCCGCTAACACGATGGACTATACTGTCAATAAGAATGCGATTCCTAAGGATATCCGCAAGAAACTAGGACTCTAATAGAAAGTCCCCACAATGCATTATCAATGGAATTACAAACCACCTACACCCGAAAGACAGCAAGCGGCTAAAGAGCTGGCGGAGAAGATTGGAATGAGTCCTACCGTCGCCGACCTACTGATAGGTCGCGGTATCAAGACTGAGAGTGCGGCAAAGCGATTCTTCCGACCAATGATGAACGAACTCATCGACCCGTTCTTGATGAACGATATGGATGTAGCCGTTGACCGCCTGAACGATGCGATGGGACGCAAGGAGCGTATCATGGTTTATGGTGACTATGATGTCGACGGGTGTACTGCGGTGGCACTGGTATATAAGTTCCTGCAGCAGTTCTATTCCAATATTGAGTACTATATCCCCAACCGTGAGGAGGAAGGCTATGGAGTCAGTATCAAGGGAATAGACTATGCCAAGGAGACCGGTGTAAAACTGATTATTGTCCTCGACTGCGGCATCAAGGCAATCGAGGAGATTACCTATGCGAAACAGCAGGGTATCGACTTCATCATCTGTGACCACCATGTCCCTGATGAGGTGATGCCACCTGCCGTCGCTATCCTTAACCCTAAACGGGAAGACTCTACATATCCGTTTAAGGACTTGTGCGGCTGTGGTGTGGGCTTTAAGTTGATGCAGGCATTCGCCAAGAACAACGGTATTCCTTTTGCCCGACTGATTCCCCTACTCGACTTCTGTGCGGTGAGTATTGCCGCTGACCTAGTCCCTGTAGTGGGTGAGAACCGCATCCTTGCTTTCCACGGACTAAAACAGTTGAACCAAAGTGCGTCTATCGGACTAAAGGCGATTATCGACATCTGCGGACTCACAGGGCGTGAGCTGACCATGAGTGATATCGTCTTTAAGATTGGGCCACGCATCAATGCCAGTGGACGTATGCAGAACGGTAAGGAGGCTGTTGAGCTGTTGGTGGAGAAAGACTTGCAGAAGGCACTTACTCTGGCTAACCGCATCAACGAGTATAATGAGCAGCGCAAGGATGTCGACAAGGAGATGACGAAAGAGGCGAACGAGATTGTGGCGCGTCTGGAGAGTCAGCAGCACATGCAGTCGATTGTGCTTTATGACGAGGGATGGAAGAAAGGTGTGGTAGGCATTGTCGCCTCCCGTCTGACAGAACTTTACTACCGTCCTACCGTCGTCCTGACGATCATCGACGGTATCGCCTCTGGCTCCGCACGTAGTGTGGCTGGTTTCGATATCTATGACGCCATCAAGAGTTGTCGTGATTTACTGGAGAACTTCGGAGGACATACCTATGCTGTCGGCTTGACCATCAGACAGGAGAATATCCCTGAGTTCCGTCGCCGTTTCCAAGAGTATGTCAGCGGACATATCCTGCCTGAGCAGACACTGCCGACCCTCGACATCGACGAGGAGATAGACTTCAAGGATATCTCCAAGAAACTGCATAACGAGTTACGCCGTCTGGCTCCTCATGGTCCTGATAATCCCAAGCCCCTCTTCCTCACCCGTAATGTCTATGACTACGGTACCTCGAAAGTGGTGGGAAAACATCAGGAGCATATCAAACTGGAACTTGTTGACTCGAAATCGGCAGTCGTCATGAACGGTATTGCCTTCGGACAGAGTGCCGAGGCTCGCTATATCAAATCAAAACGCTCGTTCGACATCGTCTATACGATTGAGGAGAACACCTACAAGCGTGGTGAGGTACAGTTGCAGATAGAGGACATCCGACCTTCGGAAGATGAGCAACTATCAGCAAATTCTTAAACAATACTGGGGCTACGATGACTTCCGTGGTATTCAACGGGAGATCATCGAGTCCATCGGTTCTGGACATGACACGCTGGGACTGATGCCTACAGGTGGTGGAAAGTCCATCACCTTTCAGGTACCGGCACTTGCCATGGAGGGAGTGTGTATCGTTATCACTCCTTTGATTGCCTTGATGAAAGACCAAGTACACCACCTGCGCCAACGGGGTATCATGGCGGCTGCCGTCTATAGTGGGATGCAGCGTGATGATATCCTGCGCATACTGGAAAACTGTATCTTAGGAAGCACCAAGCTCCTTTACATCTCCCCTGAGCGTTTGGGCAGTAGTCTGTTTCAGACGAAACTCAAACACATGCAGGTGAGTTTTATCACTGTGGACGAGGCACACTGCATCTCACAGTGGGGCTATGACTTCCGTCCCTCCTACCTGCAAATCGCTGATATCCGTCGCATCTGTCCCGATATTCCAGTCCTTGCCCTCACGGCAACAGCGACTCCCAAAGTCGTGGAGGATATCTGTGACAAACTCAAAGCCGCCCCTAAACAGGGTATGTTGGAGGGGTCTTCTTTCCACATCTTCCGCATGTCCTTCGAGCGTAAGAACCTTACTTACCTCGTCTGTCATGCGATGGACAAGCGGACCGAGTTGATCCGACTATTGGACGGCGAGCAAGGTGCCGCCATCGTCTATGTCCGTAGTCGCCGACATGCCAGAGAGGTGGCGGAGTTATTGACGGATGCAGGACTGAGTTCCACCTATTACCATGCGGGACTTGACCATGCACAGAAAGACCAACGCCAGCGTGACTGGCAACATGACCGGGTACGTATCATGGTAGCGACAAATGCTTTCGGTATGGGTATCGACAAGCCCGACGTACGTATCGTAGCACATTACGACCTCCCCGACTCCATCGAGGCATACTTCCAGGAGGCAGGTCGTGCGGGGCGTGACGGACTACCCGCCCGTGCCGTTCTGCTCTATAACGCCGCTGACGAGCCGAAACTGAACAAGCGCATCAGCGATAACTTCCCTGAGAAAGACT
>CALFUF010000155.1 GCA_937916405.1 uncultured Prevotella sp. | reverse complement strand
GCAATAGGAGATTCCCAGATAGAATTTATCATTACTATTGTGATGGAGTTATTGACTCTTGCACAGATATGGCTTGCCCTGCGACTGTTTAAGATCAAACAGGTGCGAGAGGACTTATTGACCCGAAAAGAGATTGCCTTGCGGAAATGGGGTGTCCTCAGACTTGACCTCCTCGACATTCCCTTGCTGGCAAATGCCCTTTTCTATGAGTTGTTTATGAATACTACTTTTGGCTATATGGCTATTATCTTACTGATATGCCAACCTTTTGTCTATCCCTCGATGGCTCGTTGTGAGGCAGAGGTTACGTCTGAAGAGTGAGCTTGTTACGGAAACGAGTAATATGTGAAAAAACTGTGTCGCTAATGATAAAATTAACATTCATTGTTCCGCCTGCACTTGATGAGGCAAAGGCAGCAGAGAGAACTGCAGGGTGTACTCGTGTGGTATATCCTGTGCCTAATATCTATGAACTGACGGCTGTTGCCCTCGCCGAGACGATTGATGGCGTTAGTGTGGACTATCAGGATTTCGCTTACCCCAAAAGGACGGAGGAGGATTTCGTCCATTTCCTGGAGAATGACGATAGTTGCCTGTATGCCATGTGGATGGTGAATCTTAGTATTGATAATGATGTGACTGTCTGTCATCTGATTCATCAGATACGACCAGAGGCGAGGATATTGATGTTAGGACCTGGTTCTACCTATTTCTCCGATAAGTGCTGTCAGGACTCGCGTGATATTGTATTGCGGGGAGAGCCAGAAGAGACACTGGAAGAAATACTTACTTGTCTCAGGGATGAGAAAGACTGGACGCATATTCGTGGAATCAGTTATAGGCTTGACGGGAAACTGGTTCATAATCCGACGCGACGGTTGATCAAGGATCTTGACAGGCTTCCTTTCCCTGCCCGTCATTTCCTGAAAGGGAAAAGTTTCCATAACCCTAAGTTGAAAAAAGGACCTTACACAACAATGGTCACCTCTCGGAATTGTCCTTTCCATTGCATCTATTGTGTACCTAGTTCACTGAGTTTTGCCCGTGAGATAGAATATCGGAGGGAGAATGACAACAAAAAGCCTACGGTCGCTTTCAGGTCTGTGGAGAACGTGGAGCAGGAGATTAGGGAACTGTCCTCGCAGGGTTATCGCTCCATAGGATTTATGGATGATAATTTTATTTGGAATGAGCAACGTACCAGTGCAATATGTGCCATCCTCAGCCGTTATAATATTAGTTGGGGCTGTCAGGCTCGTGTTGACGCGATTACGGAAAGTATTGCCAAACTCCTTGGGGAAAGTCATTGCCTCTATGTGGACCTAGGCGTTGAATCTTTCAATGACGATATCCTGAAATATGTCAAGAAAGGAATTACTCGTGAACAAATATACCAGGCTGTGGCATTGTTAAAGAAGTACCGTGTCCCTGTGAAACTGAATATTCTCATTGGTTGTAGTCCTTTGGAGACACCTGAGACAGTAAAGGAGACACTACGGGAGGTGAAGCGGCTTGATGTCGATCAGGTGATGTTTAACATCGTCTCTCCTTTCCCTGGTACTGAGTACTATGAGATCTGTAAGGAAAACGGATGGCTTGCCGATGGAGAATATAAACCTACAGACGTACAACGCTCTTCCAACCTGAATCTTCCCCATCTGTCAGCACATGAAATGGAAAGACTGCTCTACAGGAATAACATCAGTTATTATCTGAGACTGTCTTATGCGATAAAACAAATACGCAGGTTTTCTTCCTTTAAGGAATTCTATGCTGCGCTGAAGGCATTAAAAGAAAAACTCTTTGGTTAATTATTGGAAATTAATGAGATTGTCTATTATTATAATAACTTGGGATCAGAAACAGCATCTTGTTCGTTGCTTGCAGTCACTGGAGCAGTGGTATGAGCGCAACGATACGGAAATTATTGTCGTGGACAATGGCTCTTGTGATGGCTCAAGTGAATATATAGAACAGCATTATCCCCACATTATATTAATAAAGAATAAGGTGAATACTGGTGTCTCTCATGCTCGTAACCAGGGAATGAGGAAGGCAAAGGGCAATTATTTGTTGTTTTTGGATAATGACACTGTTGTTCCTTATGAGTCCGTGGAAGGGATGCTTCATTATATAGAAGGACATCCAGATGTGGGAATATGCGCTTGCAACTTGGTTTATGAGGATGGATCTCCACAATATAATTTCAAACCATATCCGGGACTTTTCTTTAAGGTCAAACGCTTTCTTCGTATGAAGAGTGCCTCAGTGTCCTATTATGTTCCTGTAGACGGCATTGTTGAGCCATGTTATGTTATCGGTGCTTGCCAGATGGTTTCCCGACATGCCATGGAGGTGGTAGGATGCTATGACGAGAATATATTCTATGGTCCGGAAGATACGGACTATTGTATGCGTATGCATCAAAATGGATTCAAGGTGATAGGATTGACAGATTATCAGATTACACACTATTGTCGGCGACTGACGAATCACTCTTTGTTCTCAAAACTGTCACTGAAGCATATTTGCTCTTTGTTCTATCTGTATTATAAATATCACCGTATCTTCTAATAATGCTCAAGAATGGGAAAGATTAGACTTAGGGCTATCGAGCCGGAAGATTTGGACTTGCTCTATACGATAGAGAATGATGTGTCTTTATGGAATGTGGGGACCACCAATGTGCCATATTCCAGATATACCCTCCACGACTATATCGCCCATGCCAATGACGATATCTATAGCGATCGTCAGGTGCGGTTGATTATTGAGAGTGAGGACGGTAAAGTGGTCGGAATCGCTGATGTGGTGAATTTCGATCCGCAACATCTGCGTGCTGAGCTGGGAATCGTTATACAGGCTGCGTATCGCAGTCAGGGGTATGCTACTGCCGCCATCGAGGAAATGTTGCATTATTCTTTACGGGTGCTCCACCTTCATCAAGTCTATGTGATTGTTGATGACCAAAACACGATAGCCCAAAAAGTGTTTAACAAGTTGGCATTCAAGGAATCAGCGAGATTAAGCCATTGGCTCTTCGACGGACACGCTTATCATGATGCCGTTTTAATGCAGAGGTTTTTGTAAATTTTAACATAAATAGTTTTGCGGATATGTTTTTTCTTTCTACCTTTGCACCCGCAAAACAGAAAATGGTGCGTTAGTTCAGTAGGTTAGAATGCCTGCCTGTCACGCAGGAGGTCACGAG
>CALFUF010000154.1 GCA_937916405.1 uncultured Prevotella sp. | reverse complement strand
CTGGTCGTCAGGGTATGCGTATCGTGGTCGACTGCAAGCGTGACTGCAATGCCAACGTGCTGTTGAATAAACTATTTAAGATGACAGCACTACAAAGCTCATTCTCAGTGAATAACATCGCTTTGGTGAAGGGTCGTCCCCGTCTGCTGAACCTGAAGGAATGTGTGAAATATTTCGTGGAGCATCGTCATGACGTAACCATCCGTCGTACGAAGTTCGACCTGAAGAAAGCACAGGAGCGTGCCCATATCTTAGAGGGTTTGATCATCGCCGTTAACAATATCGACGAGGTCGTACACATTATTAGAAACAGTAAGACCCCAAGTGATGCCCAGCACAATTTGGAGGTTCGCTTCGAACTCGACGAGCTCCAGTCGAAAGCTATCGTGGACATGCGTCTTGCCCAGTTGACAGGTCTGCGTGTCGACCAGTTGCACCAGGAGTTCGACGACTTGCAGAAGCTGATAGCCGACTTACAGGAGATACTGGACAACCCAGAGCGTTGCAAGCAGGTGATGAAGGACGAGCTGCTGGAGGTGAAGGAGAAGTATGGCGATGCCCGTCGTACGGAGATCATCCCCTTCGACCACGAGTTCAACGCAGAGGACTTCTATCCCGATGATTCAGTGGTTATCACCATCTCACACATGGGCTATATCAAGCGTACCAAGCTCGATGAGTTCCATGAGCAGGGCAGAGGAGGTGTCGGTGCCAAGGCTGCTCGTCACCGTGACAATGACTTCACAGAGTATATCTATCCTGCCACGATGCATAACACCTTGCTCTTCTTCACCCAGAAGGGCCGCTGCTACTGGCAGAAGTGTTATGAGATTTCGGAGGGTGACAAGAACTCGAAGGGTCGTGCTATCCAGAACATGCTGAATATCGAGCCGGATGACGCCATCAATGCTGTACTGCGTGTGAAGAACTTCAATGACGAGGAGTTCCTGAAGTCGCACTATGTGGTATTCGCCACGAAGCAGGGTATCATCAAGAAGACCTGTCTCGACCAGTATAAGAATGTACGTTCCGCTGGTGTTCGTGCCATCAATATCAACGAGGGCGACGCTGTGGTAGGTGTTCGTCTGACCAATGGTCATAACGAGCTGCTGCTTGCCAACCGTAACGGTCGTGCCGTCCGCTTCCATGAGGATCAGGTACGTACCATGGGACGTGTCTCTACCGGTGTGATCGGTATGCGTCTTGACGGTGGTGACGACGAGGTAGTAGGCATGGTATGTGTCAACGACCCGCAGACAGAGACCATCATGGTGGTATCAGAGAACGGTTATGGTAAGCGCTCGGAGATTGAGGACTATCGTAAGACCAATCGTGGTACGAAGGGTGTGAAGACCCTCGCCGTGACAGAGAAGACCGGTCGTCTGGTAGCTATCAAGGTAGTGACTGACGAGAACGACCTGATGATCATCAACAAGAGTGGTATCCTCATCCGCCTGAAGGTTGCCGATGTCCGTGTGATGGGACGTGCCACCCAGGGTGTCCGTCTGATTAACCTGACGAAGAAGAACGACACCATCGCTTCAGTATGTAAGGTGATGTCGAGTCAGGAAGAGGATGTGGAAGAGGCACAGATTGTCGATGAGGAGGGGGCTTAATTTAGAATACTCCGAATACTCAGAATACTCAGAACACTCCGAATACTCTAAAAATAAAAACGTTTAACCAATATTAAAAGCTTATGAAAAAAGTAATGATGATGGCATTGGCACTCGTAGCAAGTGCTACCGCCTTTGCCGGTGACAGTGACGCTTTGAAGGCTATCAAAAAGGCTAAGAACTATGCCGATGCGGCACAGCTCGTGAAGACCTCACAGCTCGCTAACGACGAGGAGCGTGCCGAGGCATACAATAAACTCGTTGACCTCGCCATGGACAAGGTGGGCAAGGAGACTGGTACGATTGCTCAGAACCAGGCTGCCGTACAGCTCGGTACCGGTAAGGAAGAGGCTTATGATACCCTCGGACTGGCTGAGGCTATCTGCAACGCCATCGACGCAGCTGTCACATGTAATAAATACGACCAGCTGCCTAATGCCAAAGGAAAGGTGAAGCCAAAGTTTGCTGAGAAGAACGCTCAGCGTATCTGGGCTGTTCGTACACACCTGGTGAATATCGGTCAGGAAGAGGCTCGCAAGGGTAACAATGCCGGTGTACTGAAATACTGGGGCGCATTCATTGATTCAGACACAGACCCCTTGTTCGCTGCACAGGACCACGAGCAGGAGAAGGGCTATATCGGACAGGTAGCTTTCTTCGCTGGTCGTTATGCCTTTGAGGCTAAGGAGCTGGCACGTGCTGACAGATACTTCGATGTCGCTATGCAGGATCCCGAGCAGAAGAAGGATGCCCTGACTTTCAAGTTGTATGCCGCTGGCAGCAACCTGAAGAGCAAGGCAGACTCCCTGCAGTATATCGAGCAGTTGAAGGGTCTTTATGCTAATGATCCAGAGAACGATGTGCTCCTTGACAAGTTGTTCACCATGTATGATGGTATGAAGGAGAAGGCTGCTCAGACAGCGTTGCTCGACAACCACCTCGCTAAGTATCCTAACAGCTTCGCCGCTCTTGCCAACAAGGGTATGATGGCTATCGCTGACAACAATGCCGAGGAAGGTGCCAAATGGCTTCGTAAGGCTGCTGTGGCAAGTCCTGAGAACCCAGTAATCCAGACTTATCTGGGAACCTGTCTGAGTGTACAGGCTGGTCAGACCGACGATGCCGCTAAGCGTAAGGAGCTTTATAAGGAGGCTGTACAGGCTCTCGACAAGGCTAAGCAGCTCGACCCCAACAAGGCACAGGCTAACTGGGGTTACAACCGCTATCAGGCATACTATGGACTCTATGGTGCTGACGCTCCTGAGACCAAGGATGCAGAACTGGACGCTAAATAATCAGATTTAATACTTGCAGATGAAGAAGCAAAAGACGATTGCGCTGCTTCTCCTTCTGCTCATGATAACACCGTGCCTGAGGGCTCAGAAGAAAGAGCTCAGTCAGGCACGGTCTTATATCAAGAGTGGGAAGGATTATGACAAGGCGGAGAAACTGATGACCGACTTGTTGGAGGGAGATGCGGCAAACAGAAAGAACGAGAAAATATACCTGACATGGTATGAGGCTGTCACCAAACAATATGAGGCAGCCAATGAGAAACTGTATCTCAAACAGAAGTACGACACTGCAGCCTTCTTCAATCTGACACGCAGACTGTATAGCATCGCAGAGGCACTCGACACGCTGGACGCACAGCCCGATGAGAAGGGTAGGGTGAAGCTGCGCTATCGGGAGGATAATGCCCAACAACTCGACATGTTGCGAATGAACCTCTTCTTCGGAGGTACTTATAACTTGCGGAAAGAGAACTACCAGGCTGCTTTTGACTTCTTTGAGACCTATCTGGACGCTGCAGACAAACCGCTGTTTACGGGATATAATTATCACAAGAAGGATAAGCGTATGCCTGAGGCTGCCTACTGGGCATCGTATGCTGGCTATAAGATGCAGGATGCTCCTCGCACCCTCCGTTATCTCGAAGAGGCGGTGAGAGATACTTCCAAGGCGCGTTATGCGATCCAATATGCTTGTGAGGCATATCGCTGGCAGCAGAATGATGAGGCTTATTTCCGGATGCTCAAACGGGGCTTCGAGGCTTATCCCGACTATGCCTATTTCTTTCCCAGACTGGTGGATTATTACCAGGCGAGGGAACAACCGGACTCTGCTCTCTATTATGCCGACGCTGCCCTGAAGAGTGATTCGAAAAGTGAGCTCTTCCTGCTTGCCAAGTCGGTGGCATTGCTGAATCTGGAACGCTACGACGAGTGTATCAAGGTCAGCGAACAGCTGATAGCCCAGAGTGACTCTCTTGCCGAGCCCTATTTCAATATCGCCACGGCAAAATTGAATCAGGTACTGGCTCTCGACCGCTTGAACCAGCCACGTTTATACCGTCAGCAGATGCGTCAGTTATATATGGAGGCACGACCTTATATGGAGGCTTACCGAAAACTGGCTCCTGACGAGAAACGGAAATGGGCACCAGCCCTCTACCGCATCTATCTCAACCTGAATATGGGGAAGCAATTTGAGGAGATAGACAAGGTGATGCGCCAGCTATAATGCTAAAAAATCGAAAATTAATACACAGGAAGTATTGGTTTTCGATTTTTTTCTTATCTTTGTACACTAATATTCGTATATATCTAAAACAAATTAAGTATTATGGAAAATAACGAACTCATTGCTCAGTGCGAGGCACGGGCAAAAGAATGGCTATCTCCAGCCTTTGATGAGGAGACACGTAAGGAAGTACAGGCAATGTTGGACAACCCCGACAAGACCGCATTGGTGGACGCTTTCTATCAGAATCTGGAATTTGGTACGGGTGGACTCCGTGGTATCATGGGGGCAGGTACCAACCGTATGAATAAGTATATCGTGGGAATGGCAACACAGGGTTTCGCCAACTATATCCTGAAGGCATTCCCCGGCAAGCAGTGCTCTGTAGTTGTAGGTCATGACTGTCGTAACAACGGACGTATGTTCGCAGAGACCGTTGCTGACATTTTCTCAGCTAACGGCATCAAGGTATATCTCTTCGAGAGCCTCCGTCCTACTCCTGAGATCTCTTTCGCTATCCGTGAGTTAGGTGCACAGGCTGGTGTGAACGTGACAGCCTCTCACAACCCTCGTGAGTACAATGGCTACAAGGCATACTGGGATGATGGCGCACAGGTGCTGTCTCCACACGATACTGGTATTATCGATGAGGTGAACAAGGTGACCATCAACGACGTGAAGTTCGAGGGTAACAAGGAACTCATCGAGATCATCGGTGGCGAGATGGACTGGGACTACATCCAGGCTGTTCACGAGGCACTGATTGACCAGGATGTCATCAATCGTCAGAAAGACCTGAACATCGTTTATTCAGCAATGCACGGTACTGGTCGTCACATCGTTCCTATGGCTCTGCGCTCATGGGGCTTCCAGAACATTCATGTTGTTCCCGAGCAGATGGTTGTCGACGGTAACTTCCCAACCGTTGTATCGCCTAACCCCGAGAATGCCGAGGCAATGACACTGGGCATGAAGCTCGGTACCCGTCTGAATGCCGACCTCGTAATTGCTTCCGACCCTGATGCCGACCGTCTCGCCATCGTTGTTCGCAATCCGAAGGGCGAGTGGGAAATCATCAACGGTAACCAGACCGCTATGATGTTCTGCTGGTACATCATCACCAACCGCAAGAAGTTGGGTCTGATGAAGGGCAACGAGTTCCTCGTAAAGACCATCGTGACCTCCGAGGTTATCGCACAGATTGCCAAGAAGAACGGTGTCGAGCTCTTCGACGAGTTCACAGGCTTCAAGTGGATTGCCTACCGCATCCGCGTCAACGAGGGCAAGAAGAAGTACATCGGCGGTGGTGAGGAGAGCTTCGGCTTCCTGCCCTTCGACAAGGTGCGCGACAAGGACTCACCAGCCAGCATCTGCCTTATTTGCG
>CALFUF010000153.1 GCA_937916405.1 uncultured Prevotella sp. | reverse complement strand
AATTGTGGAAATATGGAACAAAAAATCCAAATCCGTTGCAAAAATAATAAAAAAACTCTAAATATCAACATTGGAAGCACACTTTCTGATATTTTTTCTCAGGCAGGGCTCCAGATGGAGTATGGTCCTATCACGGCAAGAGTCAATAATAAGGTGGAGGGAATGCATTTTCGAGTGTACAAGCCGAAAGAGGTGGAGTTCCTGGATATGCATGAAAGTTCGGCACTTCGAGCCTATACCCGCAGTTTGTTTTTCGTACTCAACAAGGCGGCTCACGAACTCTATCCCGATTGCACGGTGGTGATTGACATCCCTGTGTCTAACGGTTATTATGTGGACCTCCGCCTCGACCGTCCAGTGACGGTAGAGGATATAGACGCCATCCGTCAGCGGATGCAGGAGATTATTACAGCGAAGATGCCAATCCATCGACATGAGACGACGACGGAGGAGGCTGTCCGAATGTTCCAAGAGTCGAAGTCTTTCTCTAAGGTGCGACTGCTTGAAGGTTCAGGAAACCTGTACACGACCTATTATGACATCGGGGGCTATATTGATTACTATTATGGCAGTTTGTTGACCAATACCTCACAACTCTATCTCTTCGGGCTGGAGCCCTATTACGATGGGATGCTATTACGCATCCCTACGGCAAGCGACCCCTCTAAATTGGGGGAGATGGTGCAACAGGATAAGATGTTTGAGATTTTCAAGGAGCACCATCGTTGGCAGACAATCCTTAGGCTGCGTACTGTCGGTGACCTGAACCGTGCCATCCAAAGCGGGCATTCAGCCCAACTGATACAGGTCAGTGAGGCGTTACAGGAGAAGAAAATCTCTCAGATAGCCGATGAGATAGCCTCTCGAAAGGAAGTGAAGATGGTACTGATAGCGGGTCCGTCGAGCAGTGGTAAGACAACCACTTGTAAGCGACTTTCCGTACAACTTGCCGTTAATGGTATCCAACCTGTGGGTATCTCCCTAGACGATTATTTTGTCAGTCGCGAACAGACTCCCCGTGACGAGAAAGGTGATTATGACTATGAGCATCTGCATGCTTTGAATATTCCTTTGCTTAACGAGCAGATAAATGCCTTGTTGCAAGGTGAGGAGGTGGAGCTGCCTCGCTATAATTTCCAAAAAGGAATCAGTGAGTCGAGTGGTAAGAAATTGCAACTGAAAGGTAATGAGGTATTGGTGGTGGAGGGTATCCACGCCTTGAACCCAGAGCTGACAGCGCAGATTCCCGAGCCACAGAAGTTCCGTATCTATGCCTCAGCATTGACGACAATCTTGTTGGATAATCATAACTATATCCCTACCACAGACAATCGTCTGTTACGTCGTATCATCCGTGACTATAAGTATCGCGGAGTATCAGCGCAGGAGACGATACGTCGCTGGCCTTCCGTGCGCCGTGGTGAGAATAAATGGATATTCCCTTATCAGGAGAATGCCGATGCCATGTTCAATACTGCCATGCTTTTCGAGCTTGCCGTCATTCGTGGACAGGCTATTCCGATGTTGGAAGAGGTTCCTGAAAACTGTGTGGAATATGCCGAGGCATATCGTTTGTTGAAGTTCCTACGTTATATCCAGCCTATTCCAGAAGATCAGATTCCACCAACTTCCTTGTTGAGGGAGTTCCTAGGAGGAAGCTCGTTTGAGTATTAGTGAATGGAATCAAGTTTCTCTGTTTTCTGTTTCTTCTGTTTCACACTATCACTCCTCATCTTCTCCAGTTTGGCGGAATCAGCGCCCGGACGATGCCATTGTTGATGGAGGAAACGGAGAAAGGAGTCGTAGGTATGACTACTATATGCCTTGAAGATGTTATTGGCAAAAAGGATGTCCGTGATTTTGTTCTCATCAACATAGGCGATAATATCTTTAGTGAAATAACGGGAGTCGATGACATGCACCTCCTCGAAGGAGAAGAACAAGTAGCCCGGTAGCATATTACCAAAGCTGTCCTTGAGGATAATCACACGACGACCGTTATGGGTGGAGGTGCGAACCTGTGTTAGTTTAGTGTCACCACCCATCATCGTGCAGTAGGCGCCACCATGTCCGTCCTTGAACTTAAAGAAGAAAGGAGCCGTAAAAGGTTTGCCCTCACCAGTCACCTGATAGTTTTTATTGATATTATAGTTTGTATAGGTCGTCGTGTATTCCACACCCTGTGGTACATAATATACAAAATCCTCAGGAGCGTTCTTGATGGAGATGTCTTTGGAGTAGCCATACATACTGCCGACGTAGCCATGGGTCACCCTACGTTCATAATGGGAGAGGTCTTTAAATGGAACTCCTGCCACCCGTGCAAACTCCTGAGCGGCATAATAGCCACCAAGAGGTGACCAATGGTGGTCGGTGCGCAGGTATATATCCTCATTGGCATGTTTTCCGAGGGTAGTATATACATCAACAGGTTTTACCCTGGGATCGAGGTGAGCCACCACATTACGGATGGTAGGTAATTGTCTGTTAGTGCGGTTTTTCGCTTTATCGGGGCAATAGAACTCGACAGCAGTAGGAATCACCATACAGTAGATGTTTACCTTGTCGCCAAACACCTCCTTATATTTATTGGCTGCCTGTGCATAACCGACACAGCCTTTCGGACCACCACCATATGCCATCAGAGCACGTACCTTATCACCTTTTCCTACGATGATAATACCTGCATTGGCTATCTTCGCATTCTCGTCAGCATTGATATGATTCTCATACTCGTTGATCGTCATACTGTCTTTTGGCTCTTTGTCCTTTACTGTTGATAGTTCTCCGTCACCTTTCTCCAGTTCCATGTCACCAGCATGAAACTTGACGTTATCCTCTGAAGGAGCAATGGCAATGAGATCCTTAACCTGCATACTGAGGGTCATGAATAGGTCACGGTATGGCTCACTATCACTGAACCATGTAGAGACATCACTTGTAAACGAGCCGTCTGCAAGCCGTTCCCATGAGAATTCAGGGAAAGTGGCTAGTTCACGTTTCTCCAATTCCGATACCGTGCTACGTGGGAAAGTATCGAACACCACGGCAAAAGCAAGGAAGATGAGGCTGATAACGGCAATATAGATATAGTGTTTCATGACTTACTGTTCCAGATAACGGTTATATGCCTGGTGGGTGACAGCTGCATAAGCATGTCCGGCATTATTGGCGAAGAGAATATCTGTGATATCATTTTTATGTACATAATGAACGATATTCTTCGTGAAATAACGGCAGTCAACTACATGAATCTCCTCGAAAGAATGAAAAAGATAAGCAGGAATGGCATTGCCATAGCTGTCTTTCAGAATCAACAGACGCCGCCCGTTGTGGGTAGAGGTTTTTACCTTTGTGGTATTGGTATCGCCATGCATGAAAGTCATATAGGCTGCGCTGCTTCCATCCTCGTAGTCATAAAAGAAGTTTCCCTCCTCTGGTGCTTTCTCTCCAACGACCTTACGGTTCTTACCCAATTGGTAACGGATATAGGTGGTGGTGTAGTCGACATCAGTCGGTACATAATACACAAAGTCTTCTGGGGCGTTCTTTACTGCGGCATCACGGGAGAAGCGGTACATGGTTCCCACATAGTCATGGATGACATGCTTCTCGTAGGTAGACAAATCAGCAAAAGGCACACCGGCAAGACTGGCAAAC
This sequence comes from uncultured Prevotella sp., assembly GCA_937916405.1. GTDB lineage: Bacteria > Bacteroidota > Bacteroidia > Bacteroidales > Bacteroidaceae > Prevotella. The sequence goes on along the minus strand of CALFUF010000153.1, from coordinate 10,838 downwards.
TGCTTGGCGGCATAATAGGCACCTAAAGGAGCCCAATGATGATCTGTACGTGAGTAAATATCCTCGGAGGCATGCTCATCCATCGTGTCAAACAAGTCGACTACCTTTACGGAGTCAGATAGTCTTCCATAAATATTACGGACGGTGCCACGTTGGTCCTTGGTCCAGCCCCTTGCCTCATCTGGGCAGTAGATAGCGACAGCAGTCGGTATAATCATGCAATACACGTTGACAGCATCACCAAAGGTATTCTTATATCTGTTGACAGCATCAGCATAGCCTTGTCCACCGTCTATCGTACCACGGAAAGGCTCAAAGGCACGCACATGCTCACCACTTCCTACAATAATAATACCAGAGCGGGTCAGTCGTGCATGCTCCGCAAAAACCATTAAAGAGCCTAACAAAAACAATCCTCCTATAAATATCTTTCTTTTCATATATTTAGAATCTAGTATAAATAAACGCATTATTGGTGGCACCAACCAGTAGGGCGGTGCTGAGTATCAAGATACCTACCGACAGGATAATGCGGGAGGCATAGACAACTGTCGTCTTAAAACCATTGTCGCCTAACAGACGGTCGGTCCACTCACCTAAAGTCGTCCGTACTGGCAGACAGAAGAAGATGGCGACTATCCATAGCCAGAAGTTATCCAACAAGGCACTCTCGTCGACAAAGTCATAGAACGAGGCGGTATTACCGAAGAACGCCTGGAAGAACACCACCATCTGGTCGAAGTTGTCGAAATAGAAGATGCCCCAGCCTGCGATGACCAGCAGCATACTATATATATGCAGGAGGACAGCGGGGATACGGTCGTGTACCCTCAGTAACGTGTATTTCTCCAGCATCACGATGATACCAAAGTAGACACCCCAGATAATGAAGTTCCAACTGGCTCCATGCCACATACCCGTTAGGAACCATACCACAAGGATGTTTACTGCTTGATGACGACGGTTACCACCCAAGGGGATATATACATAGTCGCGGAAAAAACTACCTAAGGAGATATGCCATCTACGCCAGAAGTCGGTGATAGAGTTACAGCAATATGGATGACGAAAGTTCTCATTGAAATGGAATCCCATACAACGTCCCAGTCCAATTGCCATATCAGAGTAGCCAGAGAAGTCGAAATATATTTGTAACGTAAAGGCGACAATACCTATCCATGCGCCAGCCATTGTCAGTGTGTTGAGTCCACTAACTAGGAATTGGTCGGAGATTTCCGACAGTTGGTTGGCGATAATCACTTTCTTACCCAGTCCGATGAGGAAACGATAAATGCCATCCGAGAAGTCTGTGGCATTCACATGGCGATGATGTATCTCGTCAGCCACCGTGCCATAACGGACAATAGGTCCTGCTATGAGTTGCGGGAACATGGAGATATATAGTAAAAGATCGGGGAAACGACGCTGCACAGGTGACTCCCTGCGATAGACATCTATCAGGTAGGAGATAGACTGGAAGGTGTAGAAACTGATACCGATAGGCAGGGCGATATTCGGTTTTGCCACTTCAATACCTATATCACAAAGACATTGTGCAAAGAAACCGAGATATTTGAAAGTACCGATGATAGCGACATTGAGAATCAAACCTATTACCAGCACAGCCTTTCGATACTTTTCCGAACTGTCAATCCCTAATCCTACTAAGTAATTCACAAAGACACAGAAGAGCATCAGGAAGACATAGACGGGTTCTCCCCAAGCATAAAAGATAAGGGAGAAACATACCAGTATGAGATTCTTCGCTCGATTGCAGCGTGTGTTTTCATCAGACAGCCATTTGTGGTCGACCCATGTGGCTATGAGATAGCACAGCAGGAAAGCAGGAAGGAATACGAAGAGGAAGAATAAATCTGAGAATACCATGTTGTTTTTTAGTGCTGCAGTAATTCCTGCACTTGTTTGTAAATATATCGTCCTAGTACTTTTGCTCCTTTCTCTGTGGTATGCACTCCGTCCTTAGAATAGCCTCTTCTGATGAGCTTCTTTGCAGGTAGGAGCGGTGTCGCCTGATCTAAACGGATGACAGACAGATGCATCGTCTTGGCACATTGCTCAATATCAGTAGCAGCCTGATGCTGTTTCAACATTGGCACTTTTGTAAAGGGTGGAGGAGTTATCAGAATAATACGTGCTTTCGGGAAGGCTGTCGCCAGAGCCTCACAATTCTGGTGGATATACTTTGCCAAAGGCTCTGGTCGTTTATCGGCAAACCACAAATCGTTAGTGCCTGCCATGATGAGAATAAGGTCAGGTGTAGGTTGTGTCTTACTCTCGTCAGTCTCTTTCAGCAGGCGGTTAACTTGGTTATAGATAACATTATTGTCACTTAGCACACCTGTGTTTTCCTCTATGTCATAGGTGGTCTCCGGAGTATGTGTCCACGTCGCCCCACTACGGGCATAGCTACGGCAAGAGAGGGGCTTTGCCAGGTCTTTAAACCATTTGTTCCATCCCTGAGGTTTATCACATTGGTCACCTCCGATAAAAGTATTGGAATCCCCAAGGATGACAACATGCATGGTTGACTGCGCCAGTGTCGTTCCACATAACCACAATCCCCATAAAACCAGAAGTCCTATTCTTTTCATTATTAATACTGTCCTTATTCGGCGTGCAAAGGTAATAATAATAATTGATATTCAGGTAAATAGCCTCAGAAAATTATCGCTCATTATCCAACTCCCGCTCTAACTGGTCAGTACGATGCTGAAACTCCCTATAGGCATTAGAGAGGTCACTCTTGGTAATGTCAATGGTAGTATTCACAGGTCGCCAAGGGTCTCTTAGTGTATGCTGGAATAACCATTCGTAAGTCTTGCTGGTATAGAAATAGCGAGCTAAAGCACCATGGGATGCTCCTGGCAGCCAGTTATAACGCAGTCGGCTTGTGATGCCTAATGTATTCATGCCAGTCACTACTTTTTGTGATTCCCGGACAGAGACGGCACGGTCAGCAGTACCATGGACAATCCACAAAGGCAGTTCTCCCAGTCCTCGATAGTCTTTCAATGTACTACCTCCACAGAGGGCAATAGCTGCCGCAATCTTCTCAGGATAGGTACCAGCGAAATCCAGTGTCCCATAACCTCCAAGACTCATGCCTAACACATAGACTCGTGACTCGTCGAAGACATAATGTTGTTTCATCCATTCCAAAATCTCATTGAGCTTGTGGGGATTCCACCATCCGCCAGGATTCTGCGGAGCGACAATTAAAGCTGGAATCATGAGTCCCATCTTCGCTGCATCGATAGATCCATAGCGTAATACCCGGTTGAGGTCGTGACCGCAGAGACTAGCACCATGCAGGAAGAAAATAAGCGGAGTATCTTCTTGTGTATAGTAATATTCCTCTGGGGTATAGACCCAGAAGTTATAGTTACCCTTAATGACCCCTTTCTTTGCTGACAGCAGGTCATATTGGGCGAAAGTTGGAAGATGGATGATGGAAGATGTAAGAAGTATAAGTAGTAGTATTTTTCTCATTGGATGACGAATTTATAGATTTTATTACCACGACAGCCTACTACTGCCGTGTTACCAATAGCGATAGGTGATGACTCGAAATTAGAACCTACTACTTTCTTGCATACTACCTCACCTGTCTTGCCACGAATGATGCGGATGATACCTGAAGCATCGCCAGCAAAGATAAACATCTCATTTTTCTCATTGTAGAAAGGAATGGGTGATGACCATGCGAATTGTCCATAGGGAACAGTATAGCGGATAGAACCGTCTTTCGTACTGAATGCTACCAGCTCGCCTGCGGACTTCGAGATCCCATTACGGCACATGTTAGCAAAAATCAAGTCTTTGCAATCGCCATTACCTATCAGAGGACTGGCATACATACCACCGTCAAGGGTTTTACCTGGTAGGTTGATGCGACGGCATGGTATCTTCTGTTCCCATACTAATGAGCCATCGAGTCCGTTGAGTTTGATAAAATGACTGATGCCCGAATCTCCTTGTTTGTCAACTTCACAGGCTGTATAGAGATAGGGTGTACCGTTCTCCTCCCTGCACACCATGGTACCGTCGGAATCGTCATGGTTGTCGTAATACCACACAGGACGCATAGTGTTTAGGTTGATACAGATGACATTTCCTTTGTTGTCGGAAAAAGCACCATAGTTACGGTAGACACAAAGACTCGACTCTATTCCAGGTGCCATCCCTTTTACCCGATAGCGCATCACACTGTTCCTGTGTAAGGACCCTTGACTACGCTCATATTTATATACACTTCCGTTCTCTCCACACCAAAAGAGATAACCACCTGCCACGATGGCATTGGAGTCGAAAGCGTTCCATCCCCTCCATGCCTTCGGGTCAGGACCGAAGAAGAACGTACGCTCGTGTTTCAACAAATCGAATGCTTGACAACCGAAAGGTCCTGCTTGTCGGGGAACACCCTGTCCCACATATAGGTTATAGTATTCTGGATCGAGAGATACAGTACCCTTCACGACATTACCTAAGTCGAGCGGCTCACGTGATGCCTTCCCCGTTTGATAATTGATGAAATATCCCTTACCACAGAGTGAGCCAATGATAATCTCCTCATTACCGAAATCGGGTGTCAGTCCTGGGGATGTTTTCTTAAACTGTGCCATCTGCTGGTCGCTCCAATGTACATATAATGGTTGACCTGTCCAGCCAGAACCTCCTCCCCATGTACCGAAACGGGTATGAGTGGTATCATAGGCTGTGGAGAATTCCCAAGCGATAATGACCGTATCTGGTGTACCCTTTATCCTACCTCCGAAATTGGCATCGCGATGCAAGTTCTTGCGGAAGGCGAAAATACCATTTGCCTTCTCATAACGGTCATCTAAGTCTTTGAGATCGGCAGGAAGAGAGTCCCCATGATCCACGACAAACTCTACGTTCTTGACAGAAGCGTAGGTAGTGTCAGGATAGAATAGTTGTGCTATGGGGACCTCTGTCTCTGTCGAATCGGCAGTCTCTTCAACAGGAGTCTTCTTTCCTGTGCATCCTACAAAGAGAATCAGACTGGCGGTAATAATATGAATAGATTTCATTATTTCTTATTTCGGTCATTGATCACTATTGAGTCTTGCCATTGTGGAATAATAGACTCTCCCGCAGTAGCCTCTATCTCTATTTCAGGAAGATCATAATCCTCTGGTTTATAGGGCACCTCCGCGGGTTTCCGATAGACAGAAACCTCCACCATTGCCACGCCTTGTGAGAGGATTCCCAGCTCACGTGCTGCCCGAATGGAGAGATCGATGATACGCCCTTTAACATAGGGACCTCGGTCTATTACCTTTACAATCACCTCCTTGCCATTAGCAGGATTCACCACTCTCAGTAGGGTTCCGAACTTATGGGTCTTGTGGGCACATACCAAGCTATCGTTGTAGAGGCGTTCACCACTAGCTGTTCTGTGTCCGTTCATCCGCTTAGCATAGAAAGTCGCTTTCCCTCGTTGCTGGGCAAAGCTGTTTTCTCCCATGCTTATTAGCAGAAAGAGGATTAGTAATAATTTCATCATAGGCATTTTGATTGCTACAACGGGACAAAGATACGAATAATCTGTCAAAATACCTTGATATTTTGCAACTTAACACGATTGTTAGCAAATTTTCAATGTTTAGCGGATGGTCAGTTCTCTTTTCCGTTTCTTGATTTTCTGGTAGGCTTCCGATCGCTCGTCAGTAGTAATCTCCACATTCCTGTCAACAGGTCGTTGGGGTTCTATGAGCGTATGCTGAAACAACCAGTCGTAGGTATCGGAGAGGTAGAAATAACGTGCCAAGTCACCATGTGAGGCTCCTCGTATCCAGTCATATCGCAACCGCTGGTCGATATGGTGCGCCTTCATATGATCGACGATTTTCTGTGACTCCTCCACCTTTACCGCTTTATCGGCAGTTCCGTGGATCATCCATAAGGGCAGTCGTCCTAGTCCGTCGTAGCTTCGGAGCGTACTCCCTCCACAGAGAGCGATGGCGGCGGCAATCTTCTCTGGATAAGTACCAGCCATGTCTAACGTGCCATAACCACCAAGGCTCATCCCTATCACATATACTCTTTGTGGGTTATATACATAGTGTTTTTGCAACCACTCTAAAATGTCGTTGAGTTTTTGGGGATTCCACGGACCCTTTGGATTCTGAGGGGCGACGATGATAGCTGGTACTATAAGCCCCTTCCTCACTGCGTCCAACGGTCCATAGCGCAATACTTTGTCCAAGTCGTTACCTTTCAGACTGGCACCATGCAGGAAAAGTATCACGGGAGTAGTCCGCTGGTATAGTGCATAGTCCTGTGGAGTATATACCCAGAAAGCATAACCGTCATCATGTACAGGACGTTTCGCTTCCAGCACGTCGTCTTGTGCGAGGGATGGAAGAGGGAAGACGAAAGACAGGAGGGGAATCAGTATCAGCCACTTTTTCATGGGGCAAAGATACAAAAAAAATGACGACCTTCTATACTTTTTGAGATTAATTTATTATTTTTGCAAACGAAAGTTATGATACCCATGAAGAAAATAATCCTCCGTATTGTCAAGGTGGTGGTTGGTGTTGTCCTCATCTTCGTGCTTTTGGTGGTGGGTGCTGTCGGTCTGCTCAACACTGCATCTGTACAAGCCCGTGCGTTATCCTATGCTACCCAAATGTTACAGGAGAAACTGCAGACAAAAGTCGAGATAGACAGTATCCGCATTGGTTTCTTCTCAGACGACATCCGTCTCTACCGACTGTTGGTAGAGGACCAGCAGCAGCGTCCGATGCTGAAACTCGAGCAGTTAGGTGTCGAGATTGATATGTGGGCATTGCTCAACGGTGAGGTGCAAATGGAAGAGGTCAACGTCAAGGGACTCCACGCCCAACTCTTCAAGCAGAAGACAGATAGCGTTGCTAACTATCAGTTTGTATTGGATGCTTTTAAAAAGAAGAAAAAACCAGAGGGCGAAGAGAAGAAAAAGAAGTCTGGTAAACAACTGACACTTGACTTGAAAAAACTCCATATTGAGGATGTCGATTTGGTATATAACGACCAACACGCGACCTTGGGTTCTCTGCGACTGCATAAGAACTTACTGGGCAGATTCTCCGGCAAAGTGGAGAATGTAGAAGGTTCTTGGGTACATAAGAAGAAACGTACCCCTGTTACTGTTGACAACCACCTGCTTATTGACCTTCTCACCTATGAGGAAGGTGGTAATGGTAAACGTTTTATTTCCATCGACAGTGTGCATTGGACGACTGATAATCACCTGCCGCATAAGCGTGTTGCAAAACCCAAGCGTGGTTGGTTTGATGATGGTCATATGAAGACAGTAGCCCACCTTAAAGTCGAACTGACCCATGCCGACAAAGATAGTATTGTGGGTAGACTCACAGAGTGTGAAGTCCACGACCTTGCTTCTGGGCTCCATATTACCGATTTCCACTTGCAATTCCATCAGCATGCGGAGAAACTGACCCTTAGCGATGCAGTGATCTGTATGAAGAATACCAAGCTGACCTTTGCAAAAGGTGAGTTCCAACTGCCCAGCAAGAAGAATGGTCGTCCCTTCCTCTTCCAAACCACTCCGATTACAGGAACTACGTTGCTTACTGATATCTCACATCCTTTTGCTCCTGCCCTGAAGAACTTCAAACTGCCTCTGTGGCTCAGCACCAAATTCGGTGGTACAGACAGCACCCTTGTCTTCCGTGACATCACGGTCAAGACTCCCGACGGTAAAGTGCAAATAAGAGGCTTTGGCGGTATTGAGGGATTGAAGGACAAGTACAAACTGAATGTCCATTTTAATATCTCCAAGGCTACGATACAGGGTGATTCCAAGGAGCGCATCATCAACCAGTTCTCTGTGAAGAAGTTCATGATGAAACAGCTGCACACCTTAGGTGACCTTCACTATACTGGTTCTTTCAACGTGCTCTATAAGAAATTACAGTTCCGTGGTACGATAGGTACCGCTTGTGGTAGCATTGGTTTCGCCCTTCAGATAAACGCCCTCAACCAGTATCTCACAGGTAATGTGAATACCAGAGACTTTGAGTTAGGAAAGGCAATGGACTACCCGGGGCTGGGTAAGACCACCTGCAGTGCTGGTTTCCGTTTCGATATCTCCAAACCCCGTACGGCACAGATGCGACGTGTCAAGGGTGGTAAACTGCCCATTGGTCAGGTCGATGCCCTTGTCGAGGAAACCAAACTCGATGGAGTCAAGTTCTCCAATGTCGCCGTTCATATCGTGAGTGATGGTGCTGTTGCTGAGGGTAAAATCAACATGAAAGGAAAACTTGCTGATATTCTCTGTACCTTCTCCTTCACGAATACTGATGAGATGAAGAAGACCAAGATCAAGCCTGGCATCCGCTTCCACCTCTTCGACAAGAAGACCGATGAGGAGAAAGCGCAGAAGAAAGCAGAGAAGGCTGCACTGAAAGAGCAAAAGAAAGCGGAGAAAGAGAAGCGAAAGGCAGAGAAAGCGGCTTTGAAGGCTCAAAAGAAAGCAGAGAAAGCCGCTCGTAAAGCTGCCGCGAAAGCGAATAGCGAATAACTGTAAACCTGTAAAATAAATATTGTATGAAAAAAGGATTAATTGCCTTTCGTGATACCTCCTACCACATCATCGTTCTCGATGCTGTGCTCAGCTTTCTTGACACTTGCCTTCAAAGAACCGAAGCGGTAACTGACGGATATGGCAAACTGACGACCACGATTCCATGAGGTGCCGAGGTCACGGAAGTCACCATTGACGGCTTCATCACAGTATTTGGTATAACGGTCGAACGGGTCGTTGGTCATGATACGTACCGTCAACCGGTCGTCTTTCAGGAACGAGCGTTGCAACGATGCGTAATAGCCGTACCATCCGTGCATCTTGTAATAGACGTTGGTGGGGTTGTGTCCTATCTTACCATAAGCACTGAGTGACAGTTGCAATCGCCATGGTAGTTTCTGGGTGAGGTTGACGTAATAATTGTCCGACCATCCGAAGTTCCGATAACCGAGGTTGGGGTTCTCATAGTGCTCATAGCGCAGGGTGTTGTTGAAGACGATCGTTGTTGTCTCAAACGGTTTCCATTGCACATACTGCTCGAAAGTGGCTCGGCGATACCGTTGGATATTATCGTATGTCAGATAACGGATATCGCCCTCTGCTGTCTGGATAGAGGCAATACCAGCGTTGCTATACTGGTAGCCGGGAGCCAGTTGGAGGGTCAGATGCTTACCTACCAACATGTAGATGAGGTTGAGACGCTGGGAGTGAGAGCTGACCAGTTGCGGATTACCGCTCTGTATGATGGTTGGTGAGACGACCACGGCAGGATTCAGGTAGGAGATACCTGGACGGTTGATACTGGTGGTATAGTTCAGTTTCAGCGACTGTGTCTCTGTCATCTGGTACTTCAGACTAGCCTGCGGTACCCAGTCACTGAGCCGTTGGTGGAAGGTTTCCCCTTTCCCGTCAGGGTAACGACCCTCCATATAACTATATTCATAACGCAGTCCTGCCCGTGCCGACCATTGATTCATATTTAAAATATAATCCGCATAACCAGCGAGGACACGAGTGGTATGCTCAAACTGATAGTCAGTCTCGGGCATCGCATCCCGATAGTCCTGAGTGTTATGACTGTTGTTATTGCGATAGATATACTTTGTTCCTATCTCTATCTGATGACCTTTTCCCAAGGGTCGCAACCAGTCTGCTTGAAAGGTATGCTCCGTGAATCGCTCCCGTTCCGTTTGCAGGGTGTTGGTATAAGGGAAGGGGCAATCTCCCTGGAGGATGACATACTCGTTCTCCTGATCCGTATGTTGACGTGTCAGGGCGAGCATGTAAGAGAGTGTGAGTCGCTCGCCCTCCCGACGCGTCTTGTGTTCAAAGTCCAGTCGACCGTTCCATGACTGATGGCTATACCCGGGCATCCAGTATTTGTTATTGTAACTATAGAGGGGACCCTTCCCGTCCTCCCCTGTTGCGGGTAGGAGTTCTGTGCTGCCGTCCCCCTGTACATTAAGTTTATAGAAATAACCACCAAACGAAGCCGAGAGCAGGTTGAGGGAGTCGATGTCATAGCTGGCGTTGATATCCCCAAAATGGATGCCGCCGGGGTTGCTGCCCTCACGATGGGAAAGCAGACGGTTCCCTGTCTGTAGGAAGGTACGCTCTGTGTCATTGATATTCTCCGTCTCACGTTTCGACATTCCACCATAACCATAGTTGGCAGACAACAGCAGCTTGCCGACCTGTCCTGTCAAGGAGGTATAGAGGTTAGGGTGATTCAGGGTGTTATAGTACAGGTTGACAACTCCCGTCACCCCGTCGAGTTTCGACCCGTCCATCATCACGATATTCAGGATAGCGTCTACCCCCTCGGCATCCTCACGGGCACCGGGGTCGGTGATGACCTCGATACGTTTGACCATTGATGCAGGCATCGCCTTCAAGACCTCCTTGGCATTCTTCGTCAGACTGGGGTCGTAATGACCGTTCTTATAGATCTTGAAATTGCTGTTGCCCTTCACCTTGATGTTATCATCGCCGTCGACCGTCACCATCGGTACCTTGCGCAGCATATCCATCACGGTCTGTGTCTTCGACTCCTCGTCAGCCTGCACGTCATAGCCGATACGGTCTATCTCCTGCTTGATGAGTTGCCGTTGTGCCTTCACCTCGAAACCCTCCAGTTCCTGGTCCCAGGTGATGGAGTCGTTTTTCACTTTCAGACTGTCCGTCTGAGCCATAGCGATCCCTGCTTTCGCTGCCATCAGGAGCGAAAGACATATTGTTTTCCAATATTTCATATCGTCTT
>CALFUF010000152.1 GCA_937916405.1 uncultured Prevotella sp. | reverse complement strand
CAAAAAGCCTTAACCATGACGTAGACCAAGTAAGCCTACTTATTGAACCCATTTTATTGGAAAACAATGAAGATTCACCTATTTTCCGTGAAGTGATGCGCACTGGCATAACTGTATAAGAAGAACCTTACGGCACTTTCGACTCACTCGCTGAGTAATCCGAAATCAAATATCTCTTTCATCGGATGCATCGCAAAGGTGCATCCGATGATTGTTGCTACGGACGACTAGCACCTGCTGACATAGAGTCAGCAAGTCTGTCGACTGGAGTCAGCAAGTCTGTCGACTGGAGTCAGCAGGTCTGTCGACTGGAGTCGGCAACCGATTAGGATACTTCTAACGATGGATTACCCAGGCACTAAACACTGATTACCTTGGCACTAACAACTGCGTTCCTTGCCTTGCATTCGGAAAAAATGCTAATAAATTTGCTTATTCCCCTAATTTGTCCTATCTTTGCAGATACTATCGCTAAAACAATATCAAGATGAGAAAACTATATACCTCTCGTATCGCCATGCTGTTGATGGCATGCTGTATGGTCACTAACCTGTTTGCCGCACCCAAGCCCAAGAAGGAAGTGTATATCCCCATGGACTACTCCACCTGTGGCTACCATGCCTCTGAGAAGGCGATCCCCACCATTCCAGTCAGCATCTTCGTAGCATGGCAGGACGGTGACTGCGCTGGTCGCATCCAGCAGGCGATTGATGAGGTGGCAAGACAGAAGCCCGATGCCAACGGCTATCGAGGTTGCGTCCTGCTGGGTGAGGGCGTGTTCAAGATCAGCAAAGCGATACGTATCACGACATCCGGCATCGTACTACGAGGTGTCGACAAGCACAAGACCGTCCTCCTCAAGACGGGTGCCGACCGTGGTGCCGCCATCTATATAGAAGGTAAGGAGAGCAAGACAGAGGGAGATGCCATTGCTGTCGTCGACGAGAAGGTGCGAGCTGGTAGTACGCAACTCACGTTGGCATCGACGAAAGGACTGCAGACTGGTAGTCGTATCCATATCCTGCGTCCCAGTACCATAGAGTGGATCGCGTCGCTGAATATGAATGACTTTGGTGGTGGACTCGACTATACGGGTTGGAAAGCTACGGATATCGACATCACGTGGGACCGCATCATCACGGCAATCAATGGGACCACGATTACCCTCGATGCACCTATCACCACGACCCTCTCCCAAGCATACGGTGGGGCAACAGTCATCAAGACCAACCATCAGGGAGAGGTGACAGAATGCGGTGTGGAGAACCTGACGATTGACTCCGAGCACGCCACATGGAACAAGAAGGACGAGGACCACTGCTGGGATGGTATCTTGATGAATCATGTTCGTGACACATGGGTTCGTAAAGTCATCTTCCAGCACCTTGCCGGCTCTGCCGTCAACCTACAGAAGCAAACCAGTCGTATCACGATAGAAGACTGTATTGCCCAGCAACCCGTCTCTGAGATAGGAGGATGGCGCAGACAGGTGTTCCTGACACGAGGACAGCAGACCCTTTTCCAGCGTTGCATCTCGCGGCAGGGCATCCACGACTTCGCGGCAGGCTATTGTGCCGCAGGCCCCAACGCCTTTGTACAATGCGAGGGTGAGGAGTCGCTGGGTTTCAGTGGCAGTATCGGCTCATGGGCAACAGGCTTGCTCTTCGACATTGTCAATATCGATGGTAGCGATATCCGTTTCGCCAATCTGGAACAGTTCCAGTTTGGTACAGGATGGAATACGGCAAACTCCATGCTATGGCAGTGTACAGCCTCCACTATCGAGTGCTATTCCCCCGATCAGGACAACCGTTGCAGTGGACATGGCTGTTGGGGTACACTCACTGGTAATGGAGAATGGACCAGCAGCAACGACCATGTGACCCCTCGCAGTCTGTTCTACGACCAGTTGGAGAAGCGATTAGGGAAACTCCCCTTCGAACCGTATATCCTCCCCCGTCCCACCAATGCGTCCAGCTCACCGACTGTTGAGCAGGCGATGGAGATGGCACAGGAGTCGCTGACACAGCCCAGACTCACCATGGAGATGTGGCTGGACAGTATTCCCTTCCTCCCTGGTGACGGTTCTGCTGATCACAGCCGCCTTGCGATGACGAATCATCAGAACCGTCCCCAACACACTCCCACCACCAAGGCATACTCCATCATCAATGGACACCTTGCTGTGGACGGTATGCTGTTGACAGGTAATCAGTATGCGATTCCTTGGTGGAGCGGAAGGGTGAAAGACAATTTCGTAACGAATGGTGCCAAGCCAGCCATCACCCGTTTCGTACCAGGACGTGAGGGATTGGGATGGACAGACCGCATCGACTCCGTCGTCAACTTCCTTGCCGACCATCATTACAGTTCCCTCTACCACAATTATGGACTATGGTATGATCTTCGCAGGACAGACCATGAGCGTATCCGTCGTGCCAATGGTGATGTGTGGGCACCCTTCTACGAGCAGCCATTCAGTCGCACTGGCGAGGGAACGGCATGGGACGGTCTCTCTCGCTACGACCTGACAAAGCCCAACCGCTGGTATTGGCTGCGTCTGAATGAGTTCGCCCAGCAAGCCGCAAGCCAACATGTCATGCTTTATAACGAGCATTATTTCCAGCATAACATCTTAGAGGCTGGCGCCCACTGGGTAGACTGTCCCTGGCGACCCGTCAACAACATCAACGGTACAGACTTCCCTGAGCCCGTCCCCTTTGCCGGAGACAAGCGTGTGTTCATGGCGGAACAGTTCTATGACGAGCAGAATCCCCTACTCCAATCCCTCCATCGGCAGTATATCCGCATGTGTCTCGACCAGACCAAAGAGCAACCCAACGTGATACACTCCATCAGTGCCGAGTATACAGGACCGTTGCATTTCACCCGTTTCTGGTTGAAGACCGTTGCCGAATGGGAGGCAGAGACGGGACATCACCCGTTGATAGCCCTCAGTTGTACCAAGGATGTACAGGACAGCATCCTCGCTGACCCTGAGTTACGGAAGGTCGTTGACATCATCGACATCCGCTACTGGCATTACAACACCAACGGACTATGGGCTCCTGAGGGAGGACGCAACCTTGCTCCCCGTCAGTGGATGCGTAAGGTCAAAGTGGGAAAGACGGGGTTTGAGGAGGCATACCGCTCTGTTGTCGAGTATCGCAACCGTTATCCGGAGAAAGCAGTCACCTTCTTCTCCCAACAATATCCCACCTATGGCTGGGCGATACTGCTGGCTGGAGGCTCACTTCCCAACATCCCCATCAGCACCGCATCCCCCCAACCTCTGCAACAGACGCTGTTGAAGGATGCATGCCAGATGAAGGTGATGAACGCAGAAGGGTGTCTCGCCATTGGTGACACCCGGAAAGGCTACTTGGTTTACACACAGACATCAGAAGCCAGTCTGCCGATAACTGCAGGGAAATACGATGTCTATTCTATTGATATGAAGACAGGTGACATCACCATTCGTCAGAAAGGTGTCCGCCTCCAACATACCTTCCGTCCTGACAACAGCAAGGGAAACGGGCTTTACTGGCTCCGCCAGATGTAAGGACAAGTTGTATTAAATTATTAAAAAAACGGAAAAATACCGTTTTCATGTGGTGGATTTACAAAATATATTACTACTTTTGCAGTTGACAAACAAACTACTCTCAAATACAAACTACTAAAATGATAGACTTTTCACAGCTCTATAACAAACATATCGACCAACTGTTTGCCTTCGGCTCCCGTTTCACGTCGAATCGTGAGATGCTGAAAGACTGCATACAAGATGTCTTCGTAAAGCTATACACCAGAAAGGATCATCTGGGTCCTATCGACAATGTCGACAACTATTTATTCATCTCTCTGCGTAACCGCATCCATGATGAGTTCAGGAAGAACAGTAAGATGACCGAGGACGAGATCAATGACACCAACATGCAGACTGTCGCTGAGTATGAGGAGTACTACCATGAGAAGATGGAAAAGCAGCAGCAACTCACAGACAACGTAGAGAAATACTTCGAGAAGCTGTCTCCCCGTCAGCGTCAGATCATCAACCTCTATTATGTGGAGCAACGGAAATACGAGGACATCTGCCGCATCATGGGCATCAACTATCAGAGTGTGAGGAATCTGATGCATCGCAGTATCAGTCGACTAAGAGAATACGCTGGAGAGATAGAGCATGCTGTATAAAAGCATCACCCTTTGATTGGTTACACGATTGCCTTTATTACGTCTTAAAATAAAACGACGATAATGGCAGGTAAAGTCAAAGACAACAAGGAAAAAATCACTTATTCTTATATTCCCCTTCTCCCACCTCTTTCCGCAAAAGAAAAGAAAGAGTTGGAGATGCGTATCTATGTCGCTATCTGCCAGTCGTCAGCATTTAAATAGAACAAATCATGATTTGATATGAACAAACTACGCATTTTCCTTTTATCAGTACTCCTCTGCGGAATGCCATGGTTGGGTACGATGATGGCACAAGACCGCTATCAAGTGGGTGTCTGCGACTGGATGGTACTGAAACGTCAGAAACTGGGTGAGTTCCAATTAGCCAAGGATTTAGGTTGTGACGGTATTGAGATGGATATGGGGGGACTGGGCAAGCGTGAGATGTTTGACAACAAGATGCGCAACCCGGAGGATGCCGCCCGTTTTAAGTTTGTCGCTGACAGTCTCGGCATCCGTATTGGTGCCATCGCCATGAGCGGATTCTACGGACAGGACCTTACCCAACGTGATAACTACCTCGCTTTGATGGAAGACTGTTTCGACACCATGGACAAGATGGGTGCTGTCAACGTGGCTTTCCTCCCCTTGGGCGGATGCGGTAACGACTGGGTGTCCGACAAGACGAAAAGGAAAGAGGTAGTGAAGCGGTTGCATGCCATCGGTGAGACAGCGAAGAGCCACGGAAAGGTAGTGGGTATCGACACCCCCTTGGATGCTGCCGGTAACCTGAAACTGCTGAAAGAGATCAAGAGCGACGGTATCGCTATCTTCTATAAGTGGCAGACCATTATAGAGAACGGCTGGGACATCGTCAAGGATATGAAGAAGCTGGGAGCCAAGAACATCTGCGCCATCCATGCCTCTAATACGGATAGCGTATGGCTTAGCAAGGACCCTGCCATCAACCTGCCACTTATCAAGCAGACGCTTGACGAGATGAACTGGAAAGGATGGCTGTTTGTAGAACGGAGCCGTGACGTGAAGATGGTACGTAACGTGAAGATGAACTACGGTGCCAATGTGCGTTATCTGAAAGAGACCTTCAACGCCTATCCTGAGGCTGACGTTAAACTCGACAGCGAGGGACGTGATCCGGAATATGTGCAGACCATCATCGGGCGCTCTCAGAAAGCCACGGACGAACTGGGTATCACATGGACTCCCATGGGACAGAATGTGGTCCATATCATCGCCAACCGCTACTTCAAACTGAATGACATCTATGCGGAGCGGGACTCTATCAAAAAGACGGATAAGAAACTTGCAGAGGCACTATGCGACTCCAAGCTCTATCGCTCACACTTCGGATTCCTCGCCGACCTGTCGATGTACCTGAAACCACATCATATCGACCGTGTGAAGGACGTGATGACCTTCAATGTGGTGAAGGTAACCTACGAGGCACAGTGTGATATGATACCGACTTTAAAAGACGAGGAGAAGCAGCAGATCCTCGCTTGGCTCATCGAGGCACGTGAACTCGCTATCGATGCGGAGAGCTCGAAGAAGAAACATGAGGTGTTCGGCAAGTATAAAGGACGCATCAACAACTACCTCACCAAGCGTGGTTACGACTTAACCAAAGAGCGTGAGGCATGGTATGAGCGAGTAAAGGCAAGAGGAGGACAACTATAAAAGAAGTAAGAAGTAAGATGTAAGAAGTGAGAGTTATGAAAATCAGGCTATTAATAACCATGATGATAGGTTGCGCCACCACAGCGATGGCGCAAGGTGGACTGACCGATATGAGTCATAGCCAACAGGCGAAGATGACCAACACGCCACTGGGTGCTGTCAAATGGACGGGCGGCTTCTGGGCTGACCGTTTTAACGTGATGGCAAACACAGGTATCTGGTCGATGTGGGACACCTGGAACACCCCCTATGAGACGATGGATGACATGGGACTGCATGGCAGTAATGGCTTCCGTAACTTTGAGGTTGCCGCAGGAACGGTGAAAGGAAAGCATCATGGTCCTCCCTTCCACGATGGAGATATGTATAAATGGCTGGAGACATGTGCTACGGTCTATGCTATCACCAAAGACCCGAAACTCGACGCACTGATGGATCAATTCATTGAGCAGGTGGCACTCGCCCAGCGTGCCGACGGTTATATCCATACGCCTGTGGTTATCAGTGAGCGTAACGCTGGTATCGACACCCATGCCATTACTGAGAATGCGGCAGGTATCGAGATCGGCAAAGACCAGAAACACGCTTTCGCCTCTCGTCTTAATTTCGAGACCTATAACCTCGGACATCTTATCACGGCGGGTATCATCCACAAGCGTGCAACTGGCAAGAACACCTTATTTAATTGTGGTAAGAAAGCCGCAGACTTCCTTTACAACTTCCTGACCAATGATGCGGCAGAGCTTTCACGCAACGCTATCTGCCCCAGTCACTATATGGGTGCCGCAGAGATGTATCGGGAGACGGGGGACGAGAAATACCTCACCCTCGCCAAAGGACTCATCGCTATCCGTGACAGTGTACAGAACGGTGAGGACCATAACCAGGACCGCCATAAGTTCCGTGACCAATATGAGGCGATGGGACATGCCGTTCGTGCCAACTACCTCTATGCTGGTGTCGCTGACCTCTATGCGGAGACTGGTGAGGCTCAGTTGATGAAGAACCTCTCGGCAATCTGGGATGACATCATTCAGCATAAGATCTATATCATGGGGGGATGTGGCGCCCTCTACGATGGTGTGTCACCTGACGGTACCACCTACAACCAGCCTTCGATTCAACAGATTCATCAGGCTTACGGCAGACAGTTCCAGTTGCCACAGGAGGCTGCCCATAATGAGATCTGTGCACAGATAGGTATGATGCTGTTCTCATGGCGTATGTTCCAGACAACGGGAGACGCCAAGTATATCGACAATATAGAGAACGAGCTCTATAACGGTATCCTCTCTGGTATCTCCATTGACGGACGTGACTTCTTCTATACCGAGACGTTGCGACGCACCAAGGAGTTCCCTTACACCATGCGCTGGCCCAAACACCGTCAGCATTACATCACTTGTTTCTGCTGTCCTCCCAATACCCTACGTACACTTTGCCAGGCTCAAGAATATGCCTATGCCGTCAACGGACAGACACTATACATCAATCTTTATGGACAGAATGTGTTGAAGACTAACGACCTGGAAGTAGAGCAGACAACGAATTATCCTTGGGACGGTAAGATAACCCTCACGATTAAGAAGGCAAAGAACTTACAGACGATCCAACTGCATCAACCCAACTGGTGTGATCAGTATACTGTGAAGGTGAATGGTGAGAAAACAGACCTGCGCATCTCCCGTAAGTGGAAGAAGGGCGATGTCATTGAACTGAACCTTAATATGCGTCCCCGTCTCATCGAGGCGAACCCACTGGTTGAAGAGGCAAAGAATCAGATTGCCGTCATGCGCGGTCCTATCGTCTACTGTCTTGAAGGACAGGATATCCAAGGAGACTATCGCATCAACGATATTGCCCTGCCTGCCGACATTCAGTTAAAGGAAGTGCCAATGACCATTGGTGGTCATTCATTCACCGCGCTGGAGGGAGATGCTGTCGCCATCAATGACAAGACATGGGACAATCAGACACTCTACCGTGAGTTGGCAAAGCCAGCCAGTCAGAAAGTACACATACGTCTCATCCCCTACTATGCCTGGGATAACCGTGGCATACAGGATATGAGTCTGTGGTTGAACCTATCCCGATAACATGATGAACAGAATACTCGGCATCCTCACGCTCCTCTGCTGCATGAACACTCATGCGGCAGAAATTCATATCACCCCCGACTCGTCACTTGCCGATGCTGTCCGCAAGGCACGGGAGATGCGACGACTGGGACAAGCTACAGAAGTGACCATCCATCTTCAGGCTGGTACCTATTATCTCTATGAACCCTTGCGACTCCGTCCAGAAGACAGCGGACTGACTATCGAGGGAGAGTATGCTACCATCAGTGGCGGTATGAGAATCACCAACTGGAAGCGACAAGGGAAGCTGTTGGTTGCTGACGTGCCCGACTTCAACGGTCGTCCTGTCGATTTCCGCCAGTTGTGGGTCAATGGAAAGAAAGCGACAAGGGCTCGTGATGTCAGTGACTTTGAGCAGATGAGCCGTATTCGGACATACGACAAGAAGAACCATATCTTATGGGTTCCAAGGAAAGCGGTGGAGAAAATACTCAAAGCCCCATACGCTGAAATGGTATTGCACGAGATGTGGTGTACCTCCAACTTACGTATCAAGAGCATCACCCCACAGGGAGACTCCGCTGCTATTCGTTTCCAACAGCCAGAGGACAAACTCCAGTTTGAGCATCCATGGCCCTCTCCCATGACACCAGACACGAAACACCCCTCCCCTTTCTATCTGACGAATGCCAAAGAACTGTTAGATGAACCAGGGGAATGGTATCATGATATCCGTGAGCATAAACTCTATTATATGCCGCATACAGGAGAAACCATCCAAGAGGCGATAGTACCTGTCATAGAGACTTTGGTGGAATTCATCGGTACTGCAGAATATCCTGTACGTCATATCACCATTAAAGGCATCCAGTTCTCACATACTACCTGGATGCGTCCTTCCGAGAAAGGACACGTACCTCTGCAAGCTGGTATGTACCTGACAGAGGCTTACAAGCTCCGACCTCAGATTGACCGTCCCAACAACCACAAACTGGACAATCAGGGATGGCTGGGACGTGCGGATGCCGCTGTCGAGATACGCTATTCAGAGGACATCAACTTCGACGGTTGCCGTTTTGAGCACTTGGGGGGCTCTGGGTTGGATTACGTCATAGCGTGTCGTCGTGGCACGACGACAAACTGTACCTTCACCGATATTGCCATGAATGGGTACGTCTGCGGCTCATTCTCACCAGAAGGGCTGGAAACCCATCTGCCCTATCAGCCTACCGATTTCAGGGAGGTATGCACAGGACAGACCGTCGAACAGTCAGCGTTCTATGATGTGACGAATGAGGACTGGGGCTGTGTTGCCATCGCGGCAGGTTATGTCAGTGATATGAACATTGAGCATAACACCATTCACGATGTCTCTTATACCGGTATCTCCCTTGGTTGGGGCTGGAACCGTGACCTTGCCTGCATGAAGGACAATAAAGTACACGCTAACCTTATTTATCATTATGCCAAGCATATGTATGACTGTGCCGGCATCTATACCCTCGGCAACCAACCCGGCACCATCATCAGTGAGAATGTGGTGCGAGACATTGCCACCCCGTCATACGTTCATGACCCGAATCACTGGTTCTATCTCTATACCGACGAAGGGTCGTCAAACATCACTTTACGTGACAACTGGACACCCGCTGAGAAGTTCCTGAAGAACGCCAACGGTCCAGGTAATGTATGGGAGAATAACGGACCTCAAGTAAACGACCAAATCAAGAACAATGCAGGAAAGAAATAAAGCCACATGGATATGGTACCCTGGTGACTTCGAGATATGGCTGGGTAACATCTTCAATAACCGACGGACGGAACGGGGTGCTATGTTTCCTCCTTTCTGGAAACAAGACTCACACTACGTCACGGTGGAATTCTCCCGTGAGTTCGAACTAAGCCATGAGGAAACAATAACCATTGCCAGCGAGGGAAAGTTCAATCTCATGATAGACGGTAAGTTACAGTTTGGTCAACCCAAGACTTTTACCGTACCACAAGGCAAACACAAACTGAATTTGAAGGTATGGAATCAAGCCACACCTCCTGCTCTGTTTATCGAAGGTGACACCATTCATACCGACTCCACGTGGTTAGCCACCTATGAGGATAAGATATGGATTGACGAGAATGGCATTGCTCATGGCTCGGGTATCTATGTACCTGCCGCCTCTTGGAATTTCAATAGTATTGAGACACCGCCCTCCAGTTATCATATAGAGCGCGAGGAGCACCGTCCTGTATGTTGTCATGACATGACGACATACGGCATGCTGTATGATTTCGGAAAGGAGACCTTCGGCTATTTGAAGGTAAAAGGACTGAAAGGTCGCATACATATTTATTATGGAGAAAGTGCCGAAGAGGCGTTGGACAAGGAACACTGTGAGACCCTTGACATACTCAGCGAGGGAGAGAAATTAGACAGCAAGGCTTTCCGCTATGTCTATATCGAGAAAGAGCAAGGTGCCCATTATGAAGAGGTCCTTATGGATTACGAATACGCTCCGTTTAATCTGGAAAGAAGCGGTTCGTTCCGTTGTTCTGATGAGGAGCTGAATCATATCTGGGACGTTGCCGCCTATACCATGGACCTCACCACCCGTGAGTTCTTCATGGACGGCATCAAGCGTGACCGTTGGACATGGAGTGGTGATGCCATCCAGTCGTATCTCATGAACTACTATCTCCGCTTTGACACAGAGTGCGTCAAGCGTACCATCCGCCAGTTACGAGGAAAAGACCCTGTAACAGCCCATATCAACACCATCATGGACTACACCTTCTACTGGTTTAAGTCTATCCTTGACTACTACCAGTATACTGCCGATATCGCTTTTGTCCGTGAGATGTGGTCCCGCATGGTGACACTCATGGACTATGTGGAGAGTCGTCTGAACGAGGAAGGCATGGCAGAAGGACAGGCTGACGATTGGATCTTCGTCGACTGGGTAGACTTCCCGATGCATAAACGCGGTACGTTGTGTTTTGAACAGATTCTGCTCATGAAGGCGATGGAGACGATGGCTGTCTGCTCCAAGTTATTAGGTGTCAAGAGTAACTATCGTGTAAAATCCGAATCACTGCGCAACAAGATCAAGCAGACTTTTTGGAGTTATGAGCAGAAAGCCTATTATCATGCTATCGAGGATGGTAAGATGAATCGGCAGATCACCAAGTTTCCTAATATGTTTGCCATTCTCTACGGATTAGCCTATAAGGAGGAGTGCCGTGAGATTATGCAAAGCGTGATGCTCAATCCCGACGTGGACCCTATCACCACCCCTTACATGCGTTTCTACGAACTGGAGACACTCTGCACAGACGGTTTACAGACGCAGGTGTTGCAGGAGATGAAAGCCTATTGGGGAGGGATGCTCCGTGAAGGTGCCACCTCGTTCTGGGAGAAATATAATCCAGAAGAGAAAGGGACTCAACACCTTGCCATGTATGGTCGTCCCTACGGCAAGAGTTTATGCCATGCGTGGGGTGCCAGTCCTATCTATTTAATAGGAAAGTATTTCCTTGGTGTGACACCAACAAAACCCGGTTACGAGGAATATGAGATACGTCCCACGCTTGGTGGACTTGACTGGATGGAGGGTGATGTTCCCACCCCATTCGGAAAGATTCATGTGAGGATGACTACCCATGAGGTCTCTGTACTGAGTGACGGAGGACAAGGGACCCTCATCGTTGGTGACCAACCGATTATGATTCCTGCAAATAAAGAAATAAAGATGAGTCTATGATGAAGAAAATAATCTGTGCCCTGTGCATGTTGTCTGCCCATATTGCCTATGGTAAAGTATATGTCAAGAACGTAACACCCCAGACTACCTATGCCTCTACCCTATTAATCGGAAAGGAAGGAAAGAACCATGTCACGATTGAGATGACCCATCAGGGTGAGGAAGAAGGGTTTACCTTGATACGTAAAGGGAAGAAGGTACGAGTAATCGGCAATGACGGTGCCGGAGCGATCTATGGGGTCAACAGACTATTGGAGCTCTTGCAGGAAGACCCGACACTGAGCAAGCTGACAACCATCCATGAAGTGCCACAGATGAAACTACGTGGTGCCTGTGTCGGTCTGCAGAAGACTGTTTACCTTCCTGGGCATCGTGTCTATGAGTATCCCTATACACCAGAGAATTTCCCTTGGTTTTATGACAAACAACTCTGGTTACGTTACCTCGACTTGTTAGCCGAGAACAATATGAATACGGTATATCTCTGGAACGGTCATCCCTTTGCCTCTTTAGTAAAGCTCAAGGACTATCCTTTTGCCCCTGAGGTGGACGATGCCACCATGCAGAAGAACCAAGAGATGTTCGGCTTCCTTGTGGACGAGGCTGACCGCCGGGGCATCCGCGTCATCCAGATGTTCTACAATATCATCCTGAGTAAACCTTTTGCCGACCACTATGATTTGAAGACGCAAGACCGCAACCGTCCTATCACACCGCTTATCGCCGACTATACCCGTAAGTCGATCGCCGCTTTTGTGGAGAAATATCCTCAAGTGGGATTCCTGGTATGTCTCGGTGAGGCTATGTCTGGTCTTGACAATGATATCAAATGGATGACAGAGACCATTATCCCTGGTATCCAAGACGGACTGAGAGCATCGGGACGCACAGATACGCCACCTATTATCCTCCGCAATCACGACACGGACGGACCCGCTGTGCTGAAAGCATCCCTCCCACTCTACCCGAATATCTATACGATGAACAAGTACACGGGTGAGAGTCTGACGACCTATGAGCCAGGAGGTCCTTGGGGAGAGACCCATCGTATGCTTGCCGCTGCGGCTCCCATCCATATCGACAACGTGCATATCCTTGCCAATCTGGAACCATGGCGCTGGTCCTCACCGGCATTCACGCAGAAAGCAGTACAGGCAATGCACCAGATACATCACTCTAAGGGTTTGCACCTCTATCCACAGGCTTCATACTGGGACTGGCCCTATACCGCTGATAAGTTGCCTAACGGTGAGCGGTTGTTGCAGATTGACCGTGACTGGATGTGGTATAAGGTATGGGGACGTTATGCGTGGAACTGTGACAGAGGACAGGACCAGACATACTGGAAACAACAACTTGCCAATTACTATGGTATAGACACGATTGCCGCCGGACAACTGTTGAAAGCCTATGATGAGGCAGGTGAGATTGCGCCCAAACTATTGCGTCGTTTCGGTATTACGGAGGGAAACCGACAGACCTTGTTACTCGGTATGACTATGGGCGAACTGGTGAATCCCTACAAATACACTATCTATCCTGGCTTCTACGAAAGTTGCGGACCACAAGGTGAGAAACTCATCGAGTACGTGGAGAAAGAATGGAAAGGTGAGAGACATATCGGGGAACTACCACTGGATATTGTGGAACAATGTGTACAGCATGGTATTGAAGCTGAAGAAACTGTTAGACTAATCACTGCTGTTCCTACTCGTCATGCCGATGAATTTGAGCGAGTGATAAAAGACATGAAATACTATCGGATGTTCGCAGCATCGTTCCGATGGAAAGTCTTAGCAGCCCAACAGGTACTGAACTATAAATGGTCACAGGACATCAAGTATCTGGAGAAAGCCGTGGAATATCTGGAGCAAAGTCTGAACTGGTGGAACACACTGAGCATGTCCACGGAAGACACCTATCTCTATGCCAATTCCATGCAGACTGCCCAGCGTCGCATCCCCGTGGGTGGTGATGGCGGTAAGATGAAGACATGGAGTGAACTTGCCGTCGTCTACCAAGCAGAACTGGATGCGCTGAAGGAGAATATCCAGAAACTAAAGAACCCCGTGGCACAGACCAATGAGCATATCCAACCTGCCCAACCTGCCAACGTAAAACTCTTCTCGAAGAACATACAACTCACGCCCCTCCAGAAAGGATCCATCGTCTTCGAGAACCGTCCTGACACACCTGTTGACTCTATAGCCCCTGAATTAGTTGGTTTGCAGGCTCTCGTACTGAACCGTGACACGACACGCATCGTTGGTACCACTATTGAATTTGAGAGTGACAAACCTGTGAGACTGCTCGTCGGTCTCTTCAAGGATGATGACCCTAAATGGGCGAAGGCACCCAAACTGGAAATTGACGCCACAGGTAATGAGTACGGACAGGCAGAACCCCTGCTCACCAATGCTATCAGCATCGTACAGATGCCAAAGGTGAACATCCACCAGTATACCCTTCCCGCTGGTCGCCAGACCTTACATCTACCGAAGGGTATTCTCATGGTAGCAGGCTTCACCACCAGCAACATCAAACCACGAGACTGTGGTCTCAACGGTCCCTCTGGAGAAGTAGATTGGTTGTTCCAAAAGTAAATTTACTGTAGACAAGTCGGACAAAACCATTCCCCTGAATCAGGGGAGTGGTTCCTATTTCAGCATGAAGTGATACTCTCGTTTGAAAGAAAAAAGTTCCTCGTTTGTTTGGTATTTTACTCACTTCTTCGTAACTTTGCAGCAAACTTTTCGGCTGACCGAAAGCAGAGGCGTTTTATAACA
>CALFUF010000151.1 GCA_937916405.1 uncultured Prevotella sp. | reverse complement strand
CCGCAGTGGGTGACGGTATCAACTGTGGTCAGTATTTCCTCATGGAGAGTGGTACTATAAAGATAGAAGGTTCAGGTGATGACGGTATCCAATGCGATATTGATGACACAGAAACCTACCCAACAGGTACGGGTGAGACGACAGACCACGAGGACGAGGATTCTGGTAACATGTATATCAGTGGTGGCACCATCACCATCAACTGCGCAGCCACTGCCGCTAAAGGTATCAAGGCAGAGGGCGACATCAACATCACGGGTGGTACTATTGATGTGACGACGACTGGTGACGGTGCCTGGGACACTGATGACCTTGACACCAAGGCTGCCTGCGGATTGAGTGCTGACGGGAATATCACCATTGAAGGTGGAACTTTGGATCTTACGGCTAAGGGTTCTGGCGGCAAGGGTATGAAATGCGATGGTTTTATGACAATTAATGATGGTACGATAACCATTGTTACCTCTGGAGGACTTTATTATAATAATGGTACGACAGAGAATAAGAACTATACGGGTGACACGGATAATGTGGACAGTAACTATTACTCTTCTCCGAAGGGTATCAAGGCTGGACTGAAAACAGAGGTAAGTTCCAGTCGTGCCCCTGGCGGACCTGGCGGCGGACCTGGCGGCGGTGGCAGCAGTGCTAACTACACCTACTCTGGCGGTCTCGAGATCAATGGTGGTACCATCAACGTAACGACCAGTGGACGCAACGGTGAGGGTATCGAAAGTAAGAACACGCTGGTAGTGAAAGGTGGCTATGTTACTGTCAATGCTTATGATGATGCTATTAACTCCGCGCAGGATATGACGATCTACAACGGCTATGTCTATGCTAAGTCTACCAGCAATGACGGGCTTGATGCTAATGGCAACCTGTATGTCAAAGGCGGTGTTGTCTTCGCAGTCTGCACTGGTAGCAATAATGCTGAGAAGTCGCTTGATGCCAATACTGAGGAGAGCAAGAAACTTTACATTCAAGGTGGTGTGCTCTTTGCCCTTGGCGATTTGGAGAGTGGTGCCAGTCTGCAACAGTCATGCTATTCCGCTTCTTCTTGGAGCAAGAATACATGGTATTCCTTTGCCGTTGGCAGTACTACCTATGCCTTTAAGACTCCTTCGAGTGGTGGCAGTAAATTGATTGTCTCTGCCTCATCGAAACCTACTGTTAAGTCGGGTGTTACAGCCAATGGAACGGCAATATGGGGAGGAGTAGGCTATATAGATGCTACCGTTAGTGGCGGCACCAGCGTCTCACTCTCATCTTACAATAGTGACAGTGGTGGTGGACCAGGAGGTAAGTAGTTCTTAGATGGATAAACTCATAACAAGGTAAGGGGACGATTAGTATTCGTCCCTTTTTCGTGTCCTCATAAAATATAGTGATTAGCACAAAAGGAACAATATGTACGAAAAATAGAACGTCGAAGTTTGGAAAATAATGTTTAATTTTGCAGCGGAAAAGAAGCGGAGTATATATGCAAGACATAAACATAACCCAAGCATTAGGCGAGGATGTCTTTTTTGTTGACCATTTGAGAGGTGCTAACGACCTTCCGTCCAACAGGATATCGTATAATTCTTTCGTGCATTGTCATAGTGGTCATATCGTCGTGGAAATGGGTGGTAGCAAGCAGGTGAAACTGATGTCAGGTCAGTTGCTGCTGATACCTTCCGGTAAGCATGTCGCCCCCATGTTGATAACAGCTGATGCGGAAGCAAGTGCCTTGCTGATTTCCGATCGTACCTTGAAATCAGTCTTAGGTAATCAGATTAATATATGGAACAAGGCGATGTATATGCGTGAGATATATCTGGTGGAGGGTAACGACTGGTTGGTTGGTATGCAGAACTACACCCGATCAGTTTTTAAGAGAGATAAGATGCCGTTGCTCTCCAAAGAGATTATGATTTCCTTCTTGCGTACCCTCATGCTGATGATTTGTGAGGAGTTGTTGCGCAATGAGGACATGTCACTTGCAAGTGATGCCTCCACGATTCATGACAAGGAGATTTTCAACCAGTTCCTGCAGCTTCTCTCGCAGCAAGAGCAGAAACGTCAGCGAGTAGCCTATTATGCCGACCAGTTGCATATCACTCCCAAATATCTCTCATCGATTTCCAAGAAAGTCAGTGGTAAGAATCCTATGCGGTGGATCACTGAGAGCACGATGCAAGATTGTTACTCGTTGTTGAAAGAGACAGATATGAGTATCAAGGAAATCTCCAACAAGTTAGGTTTCCCTAACTCGTCGTTTTTTAGTCAATATTTCAGGGAGCAGGCAAGTGTGACCCCGCTGGAATACCGTATGGAACATAAAAGAGTGGTGCGATGAGTGAAGTGGTAGTTCGGACAGTCAAGGACAAAAAGGAAATGAATGATTTCGTTCACGTAGTGGATGGGATTTATCAGAATTGTCCTCAGTACGTACCCGATCTGGAATCGGATGTACGTATGCTTTTCGACCGTCGGAAGAACCCGGGATTGGAGTTTTCTGACATCCAGGCATTTGTCGCCTATCAGAACGACCAGCCTGTCGGGCGTGTCGTCGGTATCGTCAATTACAAGGCTAATAAGAAATGGAATGCGCAGAATGTGCGTTTCTCCATGATAGAGTTTGTCGATGACCTTGCCGTCTCTAAGGCATTGCTCGATGCCGTCTCCGAATGGGGAAAGTCGAAGGATATGGAATCCATGCAAGGACCATTGGGTATTACCGACTTCGATAAAGAGGGGA
>CALFUF010000150.1 GCA_937916405.1 uncultured Prevotella sp. | reverse complement strand
ACCGAAAGCAGAGGCGTTTTATAACACCTCGCAGAGGTTAGTTATATAGAAGAAGTATTAACTTTAAAATTGAGAAGATATGAATACAGGTAATGTGAGACCGGCTGACATGGAGCGTATTACAACTCCCGCTTTAGCCCAGAAATACATTGAGGAACAAATCAAGGAGCTGAGAGCTCAGATTGGTGACAAGAAGGTGTTGTTGGCACTTTCAGGTGGTGTTGACTCATCGGTAGTTGCCGCTCTGTTAATCAAGGCTGTAGGCAAACTGCTGGTGTCTGTTCATGTGAATCATGGACTGCTGCGTAAGGGTGAGCCTGAACAGGTTGTTCGTGTGTTCCGTGATGAGTTGAATGCCAATCTGGTGTATGTGGACGCCACAGACCGTTTCTTGGATAAACTGGCTGGCGTTGCTGATCCTGAGCAGAAACGCAAGATTATTGGTGCGGAGTTTATCCGTGTGTTCGAGGAAGAGGCACGTAAACTGGAGGGTATCAGTTTCTTGGCGCAGGGTACTATCTATCCCGATATCGTAGAGTCAGGACCCGTAAAGTCCCATCACAACGTTGGTGGTCTGCCTGAGGATATGCAGTTTGAGTTAGTAGAACCTATCAAGTTGCTGTTTAAGGATGAGGTTCGTGTAGTAGGCAAGGAACTGGGACTTCCTGATAATATGGTGTACCGTCAGCCTTTCCCTGGTCCTGGTCTGGGAGTCCGCTGTACAGGAGCTATCACCCGTGACCGTCTGGAGGCTCTGCGTGAGAGTGATGCCATTCTCCGTGAGGAGTTTGCTAAGAACGGACTGGAGGGTAAGGTATGGCAGTACTTCACCATTGTTCCTGATTACAAGTCTACGGGTGTGAAGGACAATAAGCGTAGTTGGGACTGGCCTGTGATTATCCGTGCCGTCAACACACGAGATGCCATGACAGCCACCATCGAGGAGATTCCTTATACCTTGTTGCATCATATCACCCAGCGTATCATCACGGAGGTTCCTGGGGTAAACAGGGTGTTGTATGACCTGACCCCGAAACCCACAGGTACCATAGAGTGGGAGTAACCATTAGCCGTTAGCATGATTGCATTATATATTGTAATCGGCATCGTTGTAGGTGCAGTCGTCCTCTATCTGGTGATGAACCAGAAAGTAGGACGACTGTATGTTGAACTCGCTAAGAAGGAGACAGAGATGCAGATGCTCTCCCAACAGCGCACAGAGGAACTTCGACAGAGCGAGGAGCGTTTTGCCGAGCAGATGCGCAGTCAGCGGGAGCAGGCTGCCGACCAGTTGCGTGCCCAACGGGAACAGTCGATAGAACAGTTGAAAGCTGCTCGTGAACAGTTCGATGAGCAGCTGAAGACGACCAAGGAGCAGCTACGTGTGATGGCGCAGCAACTGATGGATGCCCAGGCACAGCGGTTGAAGGAGGAAAATAAAGAGAATATGGGTACCATTACCCAGCCGCTGAAAGACGCTATCACGGAGATGCGTAAGGCAATCAAAGATAATACCAAAGACCATACAGAGCAGAATGCTTCCCTCCGAGAGCAGTTGCGCATGATGATGGAGTCGAACAAGGAGATTGGTGAGAAAGCGGAATCGCTTGCTAATGTGTTGCGTCGTGATAATAAGGTCAGCGGGAATATGGGGGAGATCATACTGGGTGATCTTCTTGCATCGCAGGGACTGACGGAGGGTATTCATTATGAGGTACAGGCACGGTTGCGAGACGAGCAGGGCAGACCCCTGAAGAACGATGATACAGGGAAGGAGATGCAGCCTGACGTTATCCTGCACTATCCCCAAGGGCAGGATGCCGTCATCGACTCGAAAGTATCGCTCGTCGCTTACCAGCGGTATGTGAATGCTGAGGATCCTGAGGAGAAAGAGCGTGCCTTGCAGGAACATATCAAATCGATTCGCTCCCATGTCACGGAACTGGCACGTAAGGATTATTCCAAATATATCAAGGCACCTCGTGAGGCGGTTGACTTCGTGATTATGTTCGTGCCTTTTGAGAGTTCGTTGCAACTCGCCCTTGCCAATGACCCGACACTGTGGCGTGAGGCTTTTGAGCGGAAAGTGTTTATCACGGGTGAGCAGAACTTGTTAGGTATTCTCCACATGATTCATATCGCATGGGTACAGAACCAGCAGGCAGAGAATCAAGAGAAGGTGTTTGGCATCGCAGAGTCATTATTAGACCGTCTGGGTGACTTCATCCAGCGATATCATAAGATAGGAGAGCAACTCGACCAAGCACATCGTGCCTTCGAGTCTGCTGGCAACAAACTGTTTACGGGTCGTCAGAGTGTGGTACAGAAAGGTCGTGAACTCATTGACCTTGGTGCCAAGGAGAATCCTAACCGTCGTATTCCCAAAGCAGAGAATGATTTACTTGAATGATGATATCGTTGGCTTTGACTTCGAGGCGGCACTCCCTTTGTTGTCTGACCAACGGCGGGAACAGGCATTGAAGTTTAAGCACGAACAGGGACGCAAGACCTGTGCGGCAGCCTATCTGCTGTTGTGCGAAGGACTGCAAAAGGAATATGGTATCACTGAGAAACCTGTCTTTGAGTATGGGGAGCATGGCAAACCCTCCATCATCGGACATCCCGAGATCCATTTCAATCTCAGTCATTGTCGGGAAGCGGCTATCTGTGTCATAACAGACCGTCCTGTAGGTATCGATATCGAGAGCATCCGGGAATATAAGGACACATTAACTCGCTATGCGATGAATGACGAGGAACTGGCACAAATTACCCTCTCGCCATATCCTGCCAAGGAGTTTATCCGTTTCTGGACCATGAAGGAGGCGGTCCTGAAACTGTCTGGTGAGGGCATTCGCAGCGACATGAAGACCGTCCTGACTGGACAGGAGGTGATAGAGACGGTCGTTAACGAACAGCAGGGCTATATCTATTCCGTCACTTACTGAAGGTCGAAGATGTGATGGAAACCGCTCAGTCGGAATATCTCCTCCACGTCTTCATTGAGATTACGCAGTTGAATACTGCCTCCGCGTTGTTCACTATTACGTTTCAGTTGCATGAAGAAACGCAGTCCTGAGGAACTGATATATTCCAAATCCTTACAATCTATCACTAGTTTGTGATCCGTCAGGTCAGTCACACGGCCTAGTTCTTCATTCATCTGGGTGGTGGCAATGGTGTCGAGTTCACCACGAAGGAATATCACTACCTCTTTCTCGTTTTGTTGGATATTGATTTTCATATAATAAATTATTTATTGATGATCTTTGTCATAATGAGCATGTTTCGCCCGTCGTCAGTGCGTTCATAAAGTACCTGGTCCATCAATTGTTGGTAGAGGTAGATGCCTAACCCTCCAACCTGTCGGTCATCAACCGTCTGTTCTACATCCACTTCCTGACGGGCTGTCGGGTCGAAGGGCTCACCACTGTCCGTAATACTGACAGTCAGGTCACCCTTTTGCTCCTCACTGGTGGCGGGTGTTGCTTGGATATCGATGTCGATACGTCCAATAACACCTTTCGGATAAGCATAATTAATACAGTTTACAACGGCTTCCTCCACAGCAAGCATGATCTTTCTGGTCAGTTTTCGGTCGCATCCCAGACAGTCGCAGAATTCCCGTAAGAGTGATTTCACCCTTTGTATTTCCTCTATCTCATTGGTGATGACGAGAGCAGGAGATTGCTGGGGGGTGTTGTTGGCAATACACATCACCGTCATATCGTCAACTTGCTCGGTCTTTCCAACATATAGGTTGGTATCCCTGACAATGGCATCCTTGAGTTGGCAGACTGGTTCCGTATAATGAACATCTACGATGGAGAGTAGTTGTTTGACTCCCATCATACTATGATCAGCGTTACGTGACTCCGTGATGCCGTCTGTATACAGTACGATGCGGGAGCCCTCAAGGAATAAGGTACCATATTGATGATAGGGATAGCCTGTCTGATAGCCTAAGGGAATGTCTGGGTCTGTCTTTAGTAAGAATTTATTGATAATGGGTGGGTTATGACCTGCATTACAATAGGTCAGCAATCCGTGCAACATGTCTATCTTCCCCACGAAAGCGGTAACAAACATAAGGCTGGGATTACGTTCCGACAAGACTTGGTTAATCTCGCTCATGATGTCAGCGGGAGTACTGAAATGGTGTGCCGCCATGCGGAACAGGTTGACCGTTGCCGCCATCATCATAGCGGCGGGGATTCCTTTGCCGCTGACATCTCCAATGATGAAATAGATCGTGTCTTCCTGTTGGTAGAAGTCATAGAGGTCACCTCCCACCTCCTTCATCGGTAGTAGGGTGGCAGACAATTCTTTGGGAAAGTCATGCTGTAGGATATCCATTTGTATATTATGGGCAATGCTCATCTCCTGATTCATCATATACTGTTGCTGTTTGGCAATAGTCAGATGGTTGATGTATATGATGGTCTTTCTTACAATAAATACGAGCAGCAGCATCCCCAGCAGTAACATGCCCAAAGTAATCATGTTGAGGAAGGTAGTGCCACCATAGACGGCTTTTTTGGGACAGGCGAGTTGTACCATCATGTTGGTATAGCCTATATCCTTGCTGTCGATGAAGAATTCACTGTTTTCCTCCTGGATGTCATCAGAAGCAACCAGTATGCTGCCCTCTTTGTTCAGCAACTTACAAATGCTGCCGGGATAGGGTTCTGCCTCTTTCAAAATCTGTCTCAGCCATGCCAATTCGATATCAAGACAGAGAACACATGTCACCTTCTCTTCATGGTAAAGGGGAAGGGTTAGTGACATGATATAGGTGTTGTTCTGGGAATGGTCGATATAGGGCTTGCTCCAGTATCCATGTCTACTTTTGTTTGCCACTCCGTCTTGATACCACTCCATCTTGGTATAGTCATGGTCTGCACTACCGATATCCTCCGAGATAATCTCATGACCCTGGCGGATACTACGTGGCTCATACCAGTAGCCTTTCTTGGGGTAGAACTGAGGGACAAAGGCGATAGCGGCAGCCTTGAGGAAAGGATTATCTTCCATGATGGTTCGCGTGATGGCTTCCATGACCTGAGGCTCATCCAGATCATCCTCCACCGCTTCATACATCTTGTGCATGGAGAATTCTGCGTTTCTGAGTTCCGACATGATATGTTGCTCCACAATGACCAGTTCACGGTTCACCAACTTCCTTGCGTCTT
>CALFUF010000149.1 GCA_937916405.1 uncultured Prevotella sp. | reverse complement strand
CTCGTGCTTGCGAGGCAGTATGTCCGAAGAACGAGACCATCAGCAACATCGCTCGTCTCAACCGTGAGATGATCAAGGCTAAGATGGCTGACTAATATTATACTCATCTCTCTAATATAGGAACAGGCACCTGGGTATGGGTGCCTGTTTTCGTTTTCGCTGCGAGGTAACCGCTCGTCAGAAATAGGTCATTGTGATTGACAAGAAGCCTTTGCGAAAATTTTCGTAACGAAAGATTTCGCATAAACTTTGCAAATTGTTTGTCAGTATCAAATGAAAGTATTATCTTTGTGCGCAAAATGAAGATAAATGAAGAATCCATTTAAGTTTGGTGTACTTGTCGACAACGAGTTTTTTACCGATAGAAACGAAGAATTAAGGGAGGTTCAGCGAACGCTGGACAGCGAAAATCATCTGATACTAATTAGTCCTCGAAGATTTGGCAAGTCAAGCCTCGTTGCCAAAGCCGTCAAAGCCTCAGGGCGGCCATGTATCTCTCTCAATATGCAGAACATGTTGAGTGTCGATGATTTTGCCTCTAAACTATTACGTGAACTGTTCCGTCAATACCCTATGGAGAGAATCAGGCACCTCATGTCTCACTTCAGAATTGTACCAACGATCTCGACCAACCCGATGACAAATGGTGTTGATGTCTCGTTCCAACCAGTATTGAACAGCATGGTATTGTTGGAGGATGCGATGGCTCTGATAGAAAAGGTGAGTACGGAAGACAAAAGACTGATAGTGGTATTCGATGAATTTCAGGAGATTCTTAATATCCGCAAAGGTTTGGACAAACAACTGCGTTCTATCATGCAAGAACAGGAACACCTGAATTTTGTCCTGTTGGGAAGTCAGGAGTCAATGATGACGGAGATATTCGAGCGGAAAAAATCGCCGTTCTATCATTTCGGCAAGTTAATGCATCTGAATAAGATACCATACGATGATTTCAAGGAATATGTATCGGTCCGGTTGCCATTGAAAGAGCAGGAAAAACTGAATGATATTGTAGAAGAGATTCTGACTTTTACAGGGCTACACCCATACTATACGCAGCAGTTGTCGGCTCAAGTCTGGGACATGATGACTTACGAAGGGCTGGTTGATGGGGTTGTAGCGGAGGCTATCAACAATATCGTGCGTACTCATGACTTGGATTTCGAACGTCTTTGGCTAAACTTTAACCGTACCGACCGTTCTATCATGATGAACTTAAGTAAAGGCATCAATCCTTTGCAGAATCGTCAGGTGGCAACAAGTACGTCGTTCAGTGGAATCAAGCGGTTGATGAAAAACGGGTACGTGATACGTGTGACGGATTATGAGATAGAAGATCCGTTCTTCAAACGTTGGATTATAGGTTTGAGGTAATATATATAGAAAACAAGATGGCAACAAGAGCGATAACAGAACAACCTTCACATTACGATCATCTGGAAAAGATGTCGGTAGCGGAATTGCTACAGCATATCAATGAGGAGGATGCCTTGGTGGCTGAGGCGGTGCATAAGGCTATCCCACAGATAGAGGCATTGGTGGAAGCCATAGAGCCGCGACTCAAGCGTGGTGGACGACTCTTTTATGTGGGTGCGGGAACCAGTGGGCGACTTGGGGTGCTGGATGCCAGTGAACTGCCTCCTACCTTCGGGGTTCCTGACGATTGGGTCATTGGTATCATTGCCGGTGGTGACGAGGCATTGCGACATGCTGTCGAAAAAGCTGAGGATGATTCCAAAAAGGGATGGCAGGATATGCTGTCATATCAGCCTACTGCCGATGATGCGGTCATTGGTATTGCGGCATCTGGTACGACTCCTTATGTAGTAGGGGCTGTCAAAGCGTCCAGAAAGAAAGGACTATTGACGGGTTGTATCACCAGTAATCCCCACACTCCTTTGGCTGAGGCTGCCGAATATCCTATTGAGACCATTGTCGGTCCTGAGTTCGTGACAGGCTCCAGCAGGATGAAAAGTGGGACGGCACAGAAGATGGTGCTGAACATGATTTCCACCTCTCTGATGATCCGCTTAGGACGTGTCAAAGGCAACAGGATGGTGAAGATGCAACTGACCAATGCCAAACTGGTGGACCGTGGTACTCGGATGATTCAGGAGTCTCTGGGCATCCCCTATGAGGAAGCCGAGCACTATCTGTTAGAGGCTGGTAGTGTCGATCGGGTGCTCAAAGGGAAAACGACCAAACGTTGATTTTAATCTTTCGTATCCCAAAATCCCGAAATATAACCATAAATAGGTTTCAAGTTGCAGGCTCCGCGT
>CALFUF010000148.1 GCA_937916405.1 uncultured Prevotella sp. | reverse complement strand
TAAGCCTGTAGCTAGCGTTCATCCTGAGCCAGGATCAAACTCTCCACTGTATAAATATCTCTATCCAATAAAGGACTCTTATCTGTCACAGAACACGCTCTCTCATCGTCATCCGGTAGAACAAGTATGGATCTATTTCTTGCACCTGTCTCTTTGACGGTTCGTAAAGTTTTACCCAAGACAGCACGGGAGCCTCTTCAGACCCCCTGCCCCCCTGACTCAGGGGGTGATGTCTCGCTTCTTGTACTACTACTTCTCTGTTTTATGTAAGACTTCTCAAAGAACTCCTTCTCCTTGCCGACACCCATGTTTTTGGGCGAAAGCGGATGCAAAGGTACAACAATTTTCCGAACCTCCAAAACTTTTCACAAACTTTTTCAATTAAAAATGAAAAGTTGGTCCATTTACATGACAAAAAAGCCCATCTTTACACCTTAATTATATAAAAAAAGGGGGGCGAACCTACACAAGAAGAGCAAGCGATATGTGGGGATACCTATCAATATCGAACTACTCCCAACAAGACACTAGCGAAGAAGAAGAGTATCTGCACCAGTCGCTCTTTTAACGGCATGATCGGTGATTACGACACACTACGCACACAAGTCAGCAACTATGCTACACGCTGTGCCGAGAAGATACTTCAGCACATACCGTTTCCTCCATTGTGCGTGTTCTTGCCTTTATTTTACGGTCATTCTGCGTTAATCTTCTAAAATCTGTTGTTCTTTACAACCTTTTTTCGTAACTTTGCACTCTATATGAAAAAGTTACTGACCCTTATAGCAGCAACGCTGCTTTTTACCCCTGCCTCCATCAAGGCACAAGAAGAAGTGAGAATAGGAAAGAGTAGAATCAAACTGAAGAGTCGTATGATGACCCCGGAAGCTCTTTGGGCTATGGGACGTATCGGCACCGTGGAGGCATCACCTGACGGGAAACAAGTAGTGTACCAGGTGGGATATTACAGTGTCAAGGCTAATAAAAGTCAACAGGTGATTTGCATGATGGATGCTGACGGCAAGCACAACAAGCAGTTGACAAAAGGCTCGAAGAGTGAGACTGACCCGACATGGCTGGACGCCAATACCATTGCTTATCTCTGTGGTGGTGATATCTGGTCCATGAAAGCTGACGGTTCTGAGCGCAAGCAGTTATCAAAGACGGATGGACAGGTCGAGGGTTTTAAGTTCTCTCCCGACCGTAAACATGTCATCATCATCAAGAGTATTCACTTCCATGAGATCATCAAGGAGAATCCCGATGACCTGCCCAAGGCTACCGGTCGTCGTGTCACCGACTTGATGTATCGCCACTGGGACCATTATGTGGAGAGCATCCAGCACCCCTATCTGGCAAAATTAGAAATGAGTAATGAGAAATTAGAAATGATTTCCTCGGAGATGGTTGATATCCTGGAGGGCGAGCCCTACGAATGTCCCATGGAACCGTTTGGCGGTATTGAGCAACTTGCCTGGAGTCCTGACTCCAAGACCATCGCCTATACTTGTCGCAAGAAGACAGGACTGGAGTATTCCATCTCTACCGACTCTGACATCTATTTATATAATATAGGTACGCGTAAAACCACCAATCTCTGCAAGCCTGCCGACTATAAGGCACCTGCCAACGATCCTACCCGTACATTGAAGATACAGGCGGTCAATGCCCCGGAGAACCTGAAGAACAATGTGGGCTACGACCAGAACCCGCAGTTCTCTCCTGACGGAAAGTTTATCGCCTGGCAGTCGATGGAGCGTGACGGTTACGAGGCTGACCTCAACCGTCTGTGTATCTATGAGATGGCGACAGGCATCAAGCGTTATGTCAACTGGAAGAGTGATGTAGAGGCGTTCTGCTGGGGCTATGATCAAGAGGTAAGAGGCAAGAAGTCTGAGGTAAGGGATATGGTCTATTTCCTCAGTGTATGGCATGGCTGCAATAATATGTACTGTGTCAACTGGAAGGGTGAGGTGAAACAACTCACTGAGAGCTGGGGTGACTGGACCAGTCTGCAACTGGCGAATGACGGGAAGCACCTTATTGCCACCCGTCAGAGTCTTTCCGCACCCACCGATATTTACAGGGTAACACCTTTTGAGGTGGCTGATGAGCCTTTGGATGCCGCACCCGGCACCCACCATATCGTGGAGAGTTACATCGAGCAGATCTCTTTTGAGAACAAGCATATCCTCGACCAACTGACCTTCGGTAAGGTAGAGCAGCGTTGGGTACCTACTTCCGACGGCAAGGATGAACTGGTATGGATCGTACTGCCTGCCAACTATGAGGAAGGAAAGAAATACCCCACCCTGCTCTTCTGTGAGGGAGGACCACAGAGTCCTGTCTCCCAGTTCTGGAGCTATCGCTGGAACTTCCAGATGATGGCTGCTAACGGCTATGTCGTGGTGGCTCCTAACCGCCACGGACTGCCCGGCTTCGGACAGGAATGGAAAGAGGAGATCAGTGGTGACTGGTCGGGACAGTGTATGAGCGACTATCTCGCCGCTATCGACTATGCTGTCGAGAACCTGCCCTTCGTGGATAAAGACCGCCTTGGTGCTGTGGGTGCTTCCTTCGGTGGCTTCAGTGTCTACTATCTCGCTGGACATCATGACAAGCGTTTCAAGGCGTTCATCTCCCATGACGGTGCCTTCAACCTTGCCGCCATGTACTTAGAGACGGAGGAGAACTGGTTCTCCAACTGGGAGTATGACGAGGCTTACTGGCACCGTCCTCAGATGCCGAACGCCAAGAAGACGTACCATGACTCCCCACATAAATATGTCGAGAACTGGGACACGCCGATCCTCTGTATCCATGGAGAGAAAGACTACCGTATCAACTATACCCAGGGGATGGCTGCTTTCAATGCGGCACGTATGAAAGGCATTCCTGCCGAGTTGCTCATCTTCCCTGATGAGAACCACTGGGTATTGAAACCACAGAACGGTATTCTGTGGCAGCGTACCTTCTTTAACTGGCTGGATCGATGGCTGAAAGACTAAAGTTCCTGTTTCTCTTCTTATCAGTCAGCATACCCTTGTGGTCACAAGGGCTGCCTACGGACGGTCCCCTGACCCTTCGTCCTATGCTGCAGCAACTGGGTGAGCGACTATTACAAGGGAAGACGGGCAGTGTCGTTGCCATCAATCCTGCCAATGGGGAGATCTTGTGTATCGCCACCAATACCCCGAATGGTCATGATGTCCGACAGGCAATCGCTAAGCCACAGGCTCCCGGCTCTACCATCAAACCAGCACAGGCACTGACCCTGCTGTCGGAAGGTATTGTGACGACAGAGACGACAGTAGACTGCGACAAGGGGTTCATCGACGGGAATATCCGGGTGGGCTGTCACCAGCACCGCTCCCCTCTTAAACTAAAGGATGCGATTGCCCAGAGTTGTAACTCGTGGTTTCTCGTCACCTTCGCACAGATGATTAACGACAACTTCGTCTATGAGGACAAGAACGAGGCGATTACCACATGGCGCAGTTATATGCAGAGCATGGGACTGGGAGGTCCGATGCATATCGACATACAAGGAGAGCAAGGTGGACTACTTGCCGGTGCTGACTACCTGAACCGTCGTTATAAGAACGGATGGGACGGCAAGACCATCTGGTGGGCTGGCATGGGACAGGGTGATATCACCCTCACACCCCTGCAACTCTGCAATCTTGCCGTGACGATAGCCAACCGTGGGTGGTACTATGTCCCTCATATCCATAAGGACACGAAGAACAAACGGTATCTGACCAAACGACATACCAAGGTGGATGCCAGTATCTACGCCCCTGTCGTGGAGGGTATGCGTCTCGCTGTGGAGAAAGGGACGGCGACCAGTCTGCGCACCACCTACCCCGTCTGTGGCAAGACAGGAACAGTGGAGAACCCTGGTGCCGACCACTCTGCCTTCATTGGTTTCGCTCCTATGAACGACCCGAAGATAGCCATCAGTGTCTATGTGGAGCATGGTGGTTTTGGTGCTGACATGGCTGCTCCCATCGCAGGACTGATCATGGAGCAATACCTGAAAGGGAAGCTCTCCCCCCAGTCGGAGGCGAAAGCCACCAAACTGGCGAAGACCAAACTCTCGAAATAAAACCCCATCGAGATATCGCCATATCGAGATACCGAGATACCGAAATAACAAAATATAATAAAAAGAAATTATGTCACAAGCAATTGAAAAGACTTTGAGAGACTCCGCCGCCATGCGGTGGACTGCGTTGCTGCTCTTGGCACTCGCCATGTTCTGCAGTTACATCTTCATGGACATCCTCTCGCCTATCAAGGACCTGATGCAGGAGACCCGTGGCTGGGACTCCACCGCCTTCGGAACCATGCAGGGCTCAGAGGTATTCCTTAACGTTTTCGTGTTCTTCCTCATCTTCGCTGGTATCATCCTCGACAAGATGGGTGTCCGCTTCACTGCTGTCCTCTCGGCTGCTGTCATGCTGGTAGGCGCCTGTGTGAAATGGTATGCTGTCAGCGAGGGCTTTATCGGCAGTGGACTGGAGACATGGTTTACCAACAACCTCAACTACATCCCCATCTTTGACGACTTAGGCGTATCGCCCTTCTATCAGGGCATGCCTGCCTCCGCCAAGTTTGCCGCCTGCGGCTTCATGATCTTCGGCTGTGGCTGTGAGATGGCTGGTATCACCGTCAGTCGTGGTATCGTGAAATGGTTCAAGGGTCGTGAGATGGCACTTGCCATGGGTTCCGAGATGGCATTGGCACGTTTAGGTGTCGCCACCTGCATGATCTTCTCCCCCTTCTTCGCCAAGTTAGGTGGGGAGGTGAGTGTCAGCCGTAGTGTCGCCTTTGGCGTGGTGCTGATGTGTATCGCCCTCATCATGACGATTGTCTATTTCTTCATGGATAAGAAACTCGACAGCCAGACTGGTGAGGCAGAGGAGAAAGACGACCCCTTCAAGATCAGCGACATTGGTAAGATCCTCAGCGACAGCGGTTTCTGGCTCGTTGCTTTGTTGTGTGTCCTCTACTACTCCGCCATCTTCCCCTTCCAGAAGTATGCCGTGAACATGCTACAGTGCAACCTGACCCTGACAGAACCAGGTGCAGACTCCTTCTGGGCAAGTCCCTCTGTCACCATCGTACAGTATATCATCATGCTGTTGGTGGCTGCCGCAGGTTTTGCCTCTAACTTCCAGAAGAAGGCTAACACGAAGTATACCCTGCTGGGCATCTCTGTCCTTGCCCTCATCACCTATTGTTATATGGGCTTCATGCGTCAGACGGCAGAGAGCATCTTTGCCGTATTCCCCCTGCTTGCCGTGCTCATCACCCCCATCTTGGGCAACTATCTCGACAATCACGGTAAGGCAGTATCCATGCTGATCTTAGGATCTTTGCTGTTGATAGGCTGTCACCTGACCTTCGCCTTCATCCTGCCGATGTTCAAGGGCAGTGCCGTTGGCGGTGTCATCGTAGCCTATGCGACCATCCTGGTATTGGGAGCCTCCTTCTCATTGGTACCCGCTTCCCTATGGCCCTCCGTTCCCAAGTTGGTTGATGCCAAGGTGATTGGTTCCGCCTACGCCCTCATCTTCTGGATTCAGAACATCGGACTCTGGCTGTTCCCCTTGCTGATTGGTAAGGTACTGGATGCCACCAACCCCGAGGGAACCAGTGCTACGGAGTTAGACTATACCGCTCCATTGGTGATGCTCGCCTGCTTAGGTGTTGCCGCCCTTATCCTCGGTTTCATCCTGAAAGCCGTTGACAAGAAGAAGGGTATTGGTCTGGAAGAGCCGAATATCAAGTAAGATTAAAACTGGAAACGGACGACTAAAGGTAAGTGATCGCTGAAACCATGCCTGTAACGCGGTCCTTGATAGGTACGGAGGGGCTTGACTCCTCCGTATTTTTTGTCCTCTTCCAACAGGAAGGGGGTGTCGTTGATATAGACCTGCTCGATATGGTTGAGCAACCAAGGACTAACAAAGACATGGTCGATACTCCCCCACTCACCCTGATAACGGTAGGTAGCCTCAGCACCATGCGTCCCCTTTGCTTCACGAGTGACGTTCCGCAACGCATGATCCTCCAGATAGCGCAAGGCGGGAGCCTCTGCGTCATCATTGAAGTCACCCACCACAATGACTTTTGCATCGGAAGGCAACCGCCCGATGGTCTCCACCAATAAGTCGGCAACCAACTGACGATTGGGACGTGTCGCTCTCTCTCCCCCATAGCGACTGGGAGCATGCACCACGAAGAGATGCAGGGTGTCGCCTGTGATATACTCCCCTTCGACATAGAGAATATCACGGGTAGGTCGCATCCCCTCCAAGGGGTTGATAGCCAAATAGTCATAACAAAGGGGACGAAACTTGAAAGGCTGATAGAGCAAGGCGACATCAATACCACGAACATCGGGTGACTCTGTCATCAGAAACTGATACCCCGCATGGCGCAACAGCGACTTACGGGTGAGGTCGATGAGACAAGAGTCGTTCTCCACCTCCACCAAAGCGACAAGGTCGGGCACGCCCTCTTCCTGACAAGAGAGGATGGTCTGTCCTATACCATTGACCTTCCGCCAATAGCGGGAGGGTGTCCAATGACGCGTTGAAGCAGGCAACCACTCCGTGTCCTGCTTCAACGTATCGTGACGACAATCAAAGAGATTCTCGCAATTTAGTTCTATGAGTGTCAGCGTCTGTGCTGACGAATAATGAGTAATTAGTAATGAGTAAATAGTAATGACGAATACCACGCAAGCCCTTCTAAGTGCTTTGCTCACTGGCAGTAATTTGCCTAAAGTAATCATAATTACTCATTACTCATTACTAATTAATAGTTTAGCAAACCTTCTCCAAACGCTTCATCATAACAAACATGAAGAGGGCGGCCACCAGACAGACGGCAAGGAACACACTCCAGCAGAGCCAGAGGGGAACGGCACCCCACAGCAGACCACCTACTACCACGAGTTGGTTACCAATAGCAGTGGCAACGAACCAGCCACCCATCATCATTCCCTTGTACTTGGGAGGTGCTACCTTCGACACGAAAGAGATACCCATGGGTGACAACAGCAGCTCACCAAAGGTCAGGACGAGGTAAACGGTAATCAACAGGTTGGGTGTCACATCAGCGACATGCACGGCAACAGGATTACCATCGGCACCTATCTCTGTCTGTGGCATGGGCAGACCAAAAGAGCCGAATGCCATCAGGGCATAGGCAACAGCGGCGACAATCATACCGTAGGCGATCTTACGAGGAGCGGAAGGCTCCTTACCCTTTGCCGCCAACGCACCAAAGATAGCCATGGACACAGGGGTCAACGCCACCACATAGAAGGGGTTGAACTGTTGGAAGATAGGTGCAGACACCTTCACGATCGTCTCGCTGTCATACTGTAAGCAGAGGAAGCAGACGGCAAGGGCGATGACAATAAGGGAGATGATACGACCTTTGCTGGTCTTCGACTGGAAGACAGAGAACAAGCCATAGACGATGAAGATGACGGCAACGAGGTTCCATACGTCAAAACACATCGCCTGCAAGCCAGAGGCGGAGTTCGCCGTGAACT
>CALFUF010000147.1 GCA_937916405.1 uncultured Prevotella sp. | reverse complement strand
TGGGAACGTTGTTCCGGATACCTCGGAACACTCCTCCGAGATATCCGGAAGGGTCCTCCGAGGCATCCGGAAGGGTCTTCCGAGGCATCCGGAACACACTTTCCAAGCATGGGAATGATTTGTAGTTTACAAACTAATCCATCATTCCTCTTTCACGCATAAACTCATCAGCAACATATAGGTCACCATAAAGGTATAAACCTGTGGATTTGTCATGCAAATTCTTACGCTCAAGAATGCAAATTTATTTGCGTTTTTTTCGCTAAATCGAATTTTTGCACTACCTTTGCACCCGCAAATGCAGGGGTACTTGCGAAGCCTTCGGGTGAACCCCCTTTAACAAAACAAGAAAAATGGAACAGAACAATCAGAAAGTCAGTGTGCTGTTTATGCTTTTCTGCACACTGTTCTGCGTCTGCCTGATTACGGCAAACGTATTGGAGACAAAGCAAATCTCGTTTGGTATCGCCAATTTCACAGGTGGCTTGTTGGTATTCCCCGTCAGTTACATCATCAATGATGTGGTGTGTGAGGTGTGGGGCTATCGCCGTGCGCGCCTGTTGATCTGGATGGGTTTCGCCATGAATTTCTTCTTCGTCGCCATGGCAGCATTGGCTGACGTGATACCAGGTGCGTCGTATTGGGACCGTAATGAGGCGTTCCACAGCATCTTCGGACTCGCTCCCCGTATTGCTGCCGCCTCGTTTGTAGCCTTCCTCGCCGGCTCGTTCATCAATGCCTACGTGATGAGTCGCATGAAACTCTCGTCGGAGGGTAGGCATTTCTCGGCACGTGCCATCCTGAGTACCGTCTTTGGCGAACTCACCGACTCGCTGATCTTCTTCCCCCTTGCCTTCTCTTTCGTGTTGCCATGGGAGGAGATGCCCTCGCTGATCATCACACAAGTGGTGCTGAAGACCTTGTATGAGGTTGTCGCCCTGCCCGTCACCATGCGGGTAGTGAGGTTTACCAAGGAGCATGACCATGAGGATGTCTACGACAAGGATATCTCCTATAACATCTTTAAAATCAACAAACTATGAACAGAGAGCAAGACAACCTGCAGCAGTTGGGTAAGAAGACGGAGTATCGGATGGACTATGCCCCTGAGGTGCTGGAGACTTTCGAGAACAAGCACCCTGACAATGACTACTGGGTGCAGTTCAACTGTCCAGAGTTCACGTCACTGTGTCCGATTACGGGTCAGCCCGACTTTGCGGAGATCAAGATCATGTATATCCCCGGCAAGCGCATGGTGGAGTCGAAGAGTCTGAAACTCTACCTGTTCTCCTTCCGTAATCATGGTGATTTCCATGAGGACTGTGTGAACACCATCATGAAAGACTTGGTGAAACTGATGGAGCCCAAGTATATTGAGGTCATCGGCTTGTTTACCCCTCGTGGCGGTATCAGCATCTATCCCTATGCCAACTACGGTCAGCCAGGGACGAAATATGAGAAAATGGCTGAGCAACGAATGCTCAGCCATCAGATCATCTAATCTTTCGGAATCTCGATTTTATTTGTCAAACTG
The DNA here is from genome assembly GCA_937916405.1 of uncultured Prevotella sp. Lineage (GTDB taxonomy): Bacteria > Bacteroidota > Bacteroidia > Bacteroidales > Bacteroidaceae > Prevotella. Next base: position 28,156 of record CALFUF010000147.1, on the reverse strand, counting down.
GAAGACGAAGTCTTGAAGGGTACAGAGTGACTTCTCCTTCGTGTCAGACTTGAAGACAAAGAAGATAGCATGCTTACCTGTCAGTTCCCCAAGGGCTGGCAGGTTTGCTGTTAATTCCTGCAACTGTTTCGGCATATCCGCCTTCAGCTCGATAGCACCCAGTTCTTTTCCTCCCTGAGAAGTCCAAGGACGGTCAGCCATAATGGTGATCTTTCCGTCGATGCCCTCAGGAACCAGGTTCAGCAATAGTTTCACATCTTTCCTGCCTTTCGCAGCATCAAAATTGAAATACTTATAGCCCACGATAGAGCCAGCGGTATTGTTGACCACATCATTCGAGTTGTTACGCAGGTCATAAGGTGCCTCAAACTTATCGTCAGTACCGTAACTGGCAGCGACATACGAGCCGTAGAACGTGTTGTTGGGCCACTCATGGATGGCCACCTTCGGACCAGTGTACCAACAGCAGATACCTGCGGAGTGACGCTCGAAGGGATCCAGACCGTTCAAGGCAAAGCCCTCGGAGGTGTATTCGCCCTCGCTGATCTCCACCTTACCACCAGGACCTTCCTCCACCTTCACGGTAATCGGAGCCACCATTGCCTGACGGGCAAACTCGTTGAGACCTGACTGGCGATGATAGAACACATACCACTGTCCGTTGATCTCGCAGATGCTGCCATGGGTGTTACCAGACACGTTGGCAGAGGCGATGACATTACCCTGCTCATCCTTCTCACGGGCACGACCGTCGATGATGGTACCACCATAGGTCCAAGGGCCTAACGGCTTGTCGCTATACGCATAGGCGAGGGTATAGTTCGTGGCGGGCAGTCCGAACTCGCCCTCCTCTGTGAAACGGCTGTAGATAAACACATACTTATCCTTGACCTTACGGATGGAGGAAGCCTCGAAGAAACGGAACTTACCAGGCTCCTTAAAGCCCGATATCATGCCATCGACCACCTTTGTGCCAGGCTTGACGGTAGCCATCGTGGCAGGGTCGAGCTCTGCAGCCATCGAGTGTCCGAAGCCCCAATAGCCATAAACCTTACCGTCATCATCCACGAGGATGCCGGGGTCAAACTGCAACACACCGTCTGTTGCATTAGGATTCTCCTTGCTCCAGTTGCACACCTCAAAAGGTCCGTCAGGGCGGTCGCTCTTCGCTATCAGTCCGTTACGTCCACCATGCTGGTCGTTAGGGTAGAGATAGTAGGTCTTTTTCCCATTGGCATCTGTCACCATTGCCACATCAGGAGCGAAGAGCACATCGGCAAGACTGTCCTCGTTGAGGATCTCGCCCTTGGCATTCTTGCCGACAGCAAGGATCTCACCGTCATAACGCCAGTTGTTGAGGCTGTCGACAGAGGCAGACCATACCACCTGCTCACGACCACAATAGTCTGTGATCCGAGTATCGTGCGAACCATATATATATACGCGATACTTTCCAGGCTGGTCAGGATCCTCAAAGACATAAGGCTCTCCGTCGGGGATATGTTCCCAAAGAGGCAGGTAAGGATTACCAACCGTGGTGAGCACTTGTTCTTTCTCGGATGTGGAAGTACTGCTTCCACAAGCTGTCAACAGCAATCCTGCGGCAAGGGCAGCCGTTGACTGATAAATGGTTTTTAGTTTCATAAGTGGGTTTATTTGTTAATTGTTCTCAATCTTTCGGTAATACCCCTGCTCATGGTCACTGAATCTCAGTACGAGGGTGTCACGTCTTAACTGGATGATATCAATGGTGTCCTGTTCAGGAAGTCCCTTCTTTCCATTGGCAAGACGGACGGAATCCGTGATAAGGAGGAGTCTGCCATTAAACAGTCGCCACTCCTTATACCTCTTGACTTCCGGATATTCCACAGGACTCATATTGTCTGTTGTTGTCTGTCTCGTCCCTCCAAAGCTCTGGGCTGTGTATCCCCTTTTCAGTTGGAAACCATATTCACGGGGAGCCATGAGTCTCTGTTTCACAGAGTCAGGAATCCGTTGCAGCATCCGTTTCTGGATACGCTCAGGCATGTTGTCGGTATTTCGGAAATGAGGCATCACCTGATAGCACCACTTTCCCCTCAGTCGCTCGATATTCACCACTATCAAAGCCTCCTGTTTGTCTTCTGGGTTAAGGATGACGGCAAGCTCATCACCGATACTGGGATGTCCGTATATATGTCGCTCATGATGGGCGGTGATGATATCAAACGTGTCCGGGTCACCTCCAGTGAAAGGCAGCAGCACAAGGATGGAGTCCGAACACCCGTCACAGGCTAATCCGTACAATGTAGAGTCCCCTGGTTGGTTCTGATAGGTGTTGATAGGTTCTACGGATTCTTCCTTGGGTGGTTGCTTAGGACCACAGCCAGTGATGAATACTAATAATATCAAAAAGGACAGGATTTTCTTCATAACAAATCTAAATTTTCCGCAAAGTTATAAATAAATCTTTATTCTCGGTTGTTTAATCATTGTTTTTTCGTAACTTTGCAGAAACTTTAACAACAATAGATTCTATTCATCTATGAAAAAGAAAATCAAGTTTAGCCTTGTCTATCGTGACATGTGGCAGTCAAGTGGTAAGTTCCAGCCACGTAAGGACCAGTTGGAGCGCATAGCCCCAGTAATCATTGATATGGGATGTTTCGCCCGTGTGGAGACCAACGGTGGTGCCTTTGAGCAGGTCAACCTGCTTGCCGGTGAGAATCCTAATGCGGCAGTACGAGCCTTCTGCAAGCCTTTCAACGAGGTGGGTATCCAGACACACATGCTCGACCGTGGACTGAATGCATTGCGTATGTATCCGGTTCCAGACGATGTCCGTCAGTTGATGTATAAGGTGAAGAAGGCACAGGGTGTGGATATCCCGCGTATCTTTTGTGGACTGAACGACACCCGTAATATCATCCCCAGTATCAAATGGGCGAAGGAGGCTGGTATGATTCCACAGGCAACACTCTGTATCACCACCTCTCCAGTACATACCGTTGAGTATTATTCGAAGATAGCCGATGAGGTGATAGCCGCTGGTGCGGAGGAGATCTGTCTGAAGGATATGGCAGGTATCGGACAACCAGCCCTGTTAGGTGCTTTGACGAAGAGTATCAAGACGAAGCATCCCGACATCATCATCCAGTATCATGGACACTCTGGTCCTGGTCTGTCGATGGCTTCCATCCTGGAGGTCTGCAACAATGGTGCTGATATCATCGATACCGCTATTGAGCCATTGTCTTGGGGTAAGGTGCATCCTGATATCATCTCGGTACAGTCGATGTTGAAGAACGAGGGCTTCGAGGTGGAGGATATCAATATGAATGCCTATATGCAGGCTCGCACCCTGACTCAGGAGTTTATTGACGACTGGCTCGGTTACTTTATCAATCCTGCCAACAAGCACATGTCCAGCCTCTTGTTAGGTTGTGGATTGCCTGGTGGTATGATGGGATCTATGATGGCTGACCTCGGTGGCATCCATAGTGTCATCAACAAGAGCCGTGCGAAGAAGGGGGAACCGGAGTTGTCAACAGACGATATGCTGGTGAAACTCTTCAACGAGGTGGAGTATGTATGGCCACGTGTGGGTTATCCCCCATTGGTAACACCTTTCTCTCAGTATGTCAAGAACATCGCCCTCATGAACTTGCTCACCATCGAACAGGGCAAGGGACGCTTTGTGATGATGGACGACTCGATGTGGGGTATGATCCTTGGAAAGAGTGGTAAGATTCCTGGTACCATTGATCCGGAGCTGATCGAACTCGCAAAGAAACAGGGTCGTGAGTTCACGGATGTCGATCCGCATACCTTGTTGCCTAACGCCCTCGATGATTTCCGTAAGGAGATGGGCGAGAACGGCTGGGAGTATGGACAGGATGACGAGGAGCTCTTCGAGCTCGCCATGCATCCGGAGCAGTATCGCAACTACAAGAGCGGTATGGCAAAGAAGAATTTCCTGGCTGACCTGCAGAAGGCGAAGGATGCCAAACTCGGCACTAAGATGTCGCCAGCGGAACTTGCCGCCTTCAAACATGCCAAGGCTGATGCCCTGACAGCACCCGTTGCCGGACAGGTGTATTATGAGTTCTCGGGTGAGGGAGCCTGTGAGCCTTGTCTCGAGCCGTTTGTCGGACAGCAATACAAAGAGGGTGACACCTTCTGTTATATCCAGGCACCATGGGGCGAGATTGTTCCTATTCCAGCGGCACTGGGCGGTAAACTCGTAGAGGTCAGCGCCAAACAGGGTGCCAAGGTACGTCGAGGTGACAACCTCGCATGGATAGAGCGAGCACAGTAATGGACTATCAAGCAATACTGGATAAATACTATCCGGACGACAATGCGTTACGTCGTCTGCTCTTAAAGCACAGTCGGCAGGTCGCCGACCGTGCTTTACTCATTGTAGACAAACATCGTGAGCTGCCTGTCGACCGTCAGTTCCTGGAGGAGGCAGCCATGCTCCATGATATCGGGGTGTTCCGTTGTCATGCTCCTTCTATCTATTGCAACGGCACGGAACCGTATATCAAGCACGGTCCTATTGGAGGGGAGATCCTGCGTGACGAGGGCTTTCCACGCCATGCCCGGGTGGCAGAGCGTCATACGGGTACGGGATTGCCTGGTTATGAGCCAGAGACTTTAGAGGAACAGATTATCTGTTATGCCGATAAGTTTTATTCCAAGTCCAGTCCCGACCATGTACGGACAGTACTGGAGACGGCACAGTCGTTGGAGAAGTTTGGCGCTGAAGGTGTTAAATTATTCCTGCACTGGGCTGAAAAATTTGAATAACACGTTAAAAATGTCAAGGCGGCAAGTAAATTCTTCACTCTTCACTCTTCACTCTTCACTTTTTTTACTACCTTTGCAGCCGTGAGAAAAAATACGCTCATCATCGTATTGCTCTTCGTCCTCACCTTTGTGATGGCGGAGATACCTCGTTGGCACTTCCCCCAAGACGAGAAGGGCAGGGATAGCGTGCGTACGGACTCCGTCATAGCAGACTCGCTGAAGGTGGATACCTTACACATGGACTCCTTGCAGAAAGCCATCTGGAAACATAACAAGGCGATAGATGACTCACTGTATGCTGACAGTCTGAACAGGGAGCGTAAGAAAGGAATTGACGCACCCGTGGAATATCAGGCAGATGACTCGATGACTTATGAGGCTGGCTCTGGTATTGCCCGCCTGTTTGGTAACTCAAAGGTGAAATATCAGGATATGGACCTGCAGAGTGAGCAGATCTATATGCAGATGGACTCCAGTCTCGTACATGCCACTGGTGCCCGTGATACTACTGGCGCGAAGTTTGGCACTCCTATCTTCAAGATGGGAAATGATACCTACGAGAGTGATACCATGGCATTCAACTTCAAGACGAAGAAGGGTCTGATACAGAATGTCTACACCCAACAGGACGAGGGATTCATGGTGTCTGAGCTCTCCAAGCGTAATGAGAAAGGTGAACTGTTCTTACAGCATGGTCGGTATACCACCTGTGACGAGCCCCATCCTGATTTCTATCTCGCCCTGTCAAGGGCTAAGGTACGTCCCGGAAAGGATGTCGTGTTCGGTCCTGCCTATTTGGTAGTGGCTGACGTTCCTCTTCCTTTTGCCATCCCTTACGGTTTCTTCCCCTTCACGAAGAGCTACTCTTCTGGTTTCATTATGCCAACGTATGGTGACGAGACTTCCCGTGGTTTCTACCTGCGGGATGGTGGTTATTACTTTGCGATGAGTGATAAGTTGGACCTGAAACTGTTGGGTGAGATATATACCAAGGGCTCTTGGGGACTCTCCGCGGCAAGCAACTACCGTAAGCGTTATAAGTATAGCGGTTCTTTCTTCTTCAGTTACCAGAACTCAGTGACGGGTGATAAGAATATGCCTGACTATGTGAAGTCGACGAGTTTCAAGGTACAGTGGAGCCATCGTCAGGACTCTAAGGCGAATCCTTACTCCTCCCTGTCGGCAAGTGTCAATTTCGCTACGACGAATTATGAGCCTAACAACCTTAACTCGATGTATAACCCACAGGCAAGGACCCAGTCAACACGTACCAGTTCTGTCAACTGGAGCACCACTTTCAGCAGTATCGGTATGTCGCTGAGCTCTACCTTCAACCTCAACCAGAATATGCGTGACTCTACCATTGGGTTGACACTGCCTGACCTGAATATCTCTGTCGCCCGTTTCTACCCCTTTAAGCGGAAACATGCGGCAGGAAAGGAACGCTGGTATGAGAAGATCTCCGTGAGTTATACTGGACAATTGAGCAACTCGATTAGTACTAAAGAGGATAAACTGTTGCATTCTAGTCTGACAAGAGACTGGCGTAACGGTATGAAGCACAGCATTCCCATCAGTGGTAACTTCACGTTGTTCGACTACCTGAACCTTACGGCTTCCTTTAACTTCACGGACCGTATGTATACACAGAAATACAAAAGGTCGTGGGATGAGGACAACCAGAGGGAGAAGATAGATACGGTGACAGGCTTCCATAACGTCTATGACTGGTCCTTAGCACTGTCGGCTTCTACTACGCTATATGGATTCTATGTTCCCAGCCGTAAGATCTTCGGCGATAAGATACAGGCGATACGTCACGTGTTCACTCCTTCTGTCAGTTTCAACTACGCCCCTGACTTCAGTACCTCGAGCTATGGCTATTACGACACTTATCAGAAGACGGATGCCAATGGTAATGTGTCATTGGTGACCTATTCTCCTTATACGGGCACACTCTATGGCGTACCGGGAAAAGGAAAGACGGGAAGTCTCTCGTGGGATATCAAGAACAATATCGAGATGAAGATACGCAGTGAAGATGACTCTACTGGTTTCAAGAAGATCAGTATCATCGATGAGCTGGGTGCCTCCATGTCTTATAACTTCGCGGCTAAGGAACGTCCTTGGAGCGACCTTTCCACACGCTTGCGATTGAAACTCTCGAAGAGTTATACCCTCAACCTGAATGCGGTATTCGCTACGTATGCTTATGAGGCTGACTCTGTGGGTGCCCGTCCTTATATCGGTACCCGCACGGAGTATAGCAAGGGACGCTTCGGACGATTTCAGGGTATGTCCCAGAACCTGTCATACACCCTCGATAATAAGAAGGTGGCAAATTTCTTCAAATGGCTGCGGGGTGAGAAGGTGAAGAAAGACCAGGACAAGGATAAAGACCAGGATGAGTATGATACTGGCGCGGAGACGAATGTCGATGATAAGATGGAGGCAGGAAAACATGGTGCCAGAAAGGAGAATGCTGGAAAGGCTGAGACGGACGAGGATGGCTATATGTTGTTTAACGTGCCTTGGTCTCTGAGTATCGGCTATGGTATCACCATGCGTGAGAATACGGGTGGCAAGTTTAATTACGATACCATGCGCTATCCGTATAAGTTTACGCAGAACCTGAACGTCAGTGGTAATGTCAGAATATCGGACGGCTGGAATATCTCATTCTCCTCAGGTTATGACTTCGAGAACCATAAGATATCTATGACCACGGCATCACTCTCCCGTGACCTCCACTGTTTCAATATGTCCTGTTCAGTGGTGTTGGCACCTTATACCAGTTATAACTTCTCCTTCCGATGCAATGCCGCTACGCTTACCGACGCTCTGAAATATGATAAGCGTAGCAGTTATTCCAATGCGGTACAGTGGTATTAACCCGCTAACCGCTAACCGCTAACCGTTCAACAACGCTTGTAACGCCTCCTCTTCACCTACCACCCAGATGATGTCGCCTTCCTGGAATTTCCTACTGGGACTGACGGACGAGAGGTTTTCTTTTCCTTCCTCCAGTCCGACAACCATACAACTGTAGGTGTCACGGATACCGCTCTCTTTCAAGGTCTTACCAATAAACTGACTATCCTCGCCGATAATCATCTGACGCAGCTTCATCTCACGGTCCTCTAAGTGAAGGTCTTCTCCGAATACCTCACTCTGTATAGCTTGCCTGAACTTGTTCAACTGCTCGTCACTACCGATAATCTCTAACTTGTCGCCAGGGTAGATGACATACTCCCCGTCTGGGATATTTAAACGGTGATTGGCACGGAGAATACTCGTGATATGCACTCCGTATTTCTGTCCGAGTCGCAGTTGCTTCAGCGAGCTACCCATCCACATCGAGTCCATGGGGACATCAAAAACGGCGATGTGCACGTCACGGTCCAGCAACCTGCCCTCATAAAGGGGACGTTTCTTACCATGTACCTGGGCAGCGATATCACGAGAGCGGAGGTTCAGGATAAATAAACGCTCCAGCTTGATACTCCTTTGCTTGATAGAACGGGAGACGATAATCAGGACAACGACAAGTACACCAATGGTGATCATGACCGCACTGGAGAAACGGCTCAGGTAGTTACAGATATAGAAGATGAATCCTACGGCAATGAAGGCACGCACTAAAATGGTAAACAACAACGGGGGACGGTTGATATTACTCTCTGCCCATAATGCCTTCCACTCCTCACTATGGTTCTTCTTCATCACGATGGCACGGAGGAAGGGGGCGATGAGCAGAATGGTCAGTATTCCCGTGATGGCATTGGCGTACCAGTGGAGCTCCCATCCTGGCAGCATCTTACGGGTGATGGGCAACACAAAGGTGAACATCACAGTGATGACGGCAGTGGTGAGGATGGAGTAGATGAGGGTGTTAATCGCCATCTGTGCCAATAAATTCTTCCATTTGCTACGCTCCTTGGAGGAGGGATGACTCATCGACAGGTGGTTTAACAACTGGATGAGACGGGAGGGAAGCCTTCGCTCCAGACTGTTATAGACGGGCGTGGCAAGACGGATCATATACGGGGTGAGGAAGGTGGTGATGACAGAGACGGCGACAACGACAGGGTAGAGGAAGTCGCTGATCACTCCTAATGACAGTCCTAACGACGCAATGATGAAAGAAAACTCACCAATCTGCGCCATGGAGAATCCGCAACGCATCGCTGACTTCAGACTCTCACCGCCTAACATAAAGGCGATAGAACCGAAAATGCTCTGTCCTAACAGGATGGCAAGGACTAACGTGAGGATAGGAATGGCATATTCCACCAGGATGATAGGGTCTACCAACATACCTACGGACACGAAGAAGATAGCTCCAAACAGGTTCTTCACTGGCTCTACCAACTTCTCAATACGCTCTGCCTCAACGGTCTCGGCAAGGATACTACCCATGATGAAGGATCCGAAGGCTGACGAGAATCCTACCTTCGTCGAGAAAACTGCCATCGCACAACATAAGCCTAATGACACGACCAGTAATACCTCGGCATTCACAAGACTTCTTACCTTACGTAGGAATGCGGGAATGGCAAAGATACCTACCACCAGCCACAGGACAAGGAAGAAACCGATCTTCGCGATGGATCCTAACATCTGACCACTATCGGGGTTGTTACCACTGGCAATGGCACTCAGCATCACCATCATCACAATGGCGAGGATGTCCTCCAGGATCAGCACACTCATCACCAGTCCGGCAAACTGCTGCTGGCGCAACCCTAAGTCATCGAAAGCCTTATAGATAATCGTGGTGGAACTCATGGCAAGCATACCACCCAGGAAGATACAGTCCATCTTACTCCATCCGAAGAGATGTCCTACCAGAACACCAATCACGGACATGAAGAAGATAATGGTGATGGTGGAGATAATCGGAGAGGCTCCCATCTTCAGAATCTTCTTAAACGAGAAGTCAAGTCCTAACGAGAACAAAAGGAACATCACACCAATGTCAGCCCATAGATGAATACTCTCTCCGTCAACAACGGAGGCGGTATAGGGCATGTGTGGACTCACGAGGAACCCCGCCACGATATATCCCAATACCAATGGCTGTTTCAACTTCTTGAAAATCAGTGTGACGACACCTGCTGATATCAATATCAACGCAAGGTCATTAATCAAATCAGGTAACTCCGCCATATCTTTTTCTCTTAACTCTTACCTCTCACCTCTCACCTCTTACCTCTTACCTCAGTCATTATACCCAGCCGTCAGCTCGCAGATCTTCACAATCACTGCCATCGCTTTCTCCATCGACTGGATAGATACAAACTCATAGGGTCCGTGGAAATTGACACCACCAGCGAAGATGTTGGGGCAGGGGAGTCCCTTGAAAGAGAGCTGGGCACCGTCTGTACCGCCACGGATGGGCTTGACCTTCGGAGCGACACCAGTCTCTTGCATGGCTCGCAACACGAGGTCGATGACATGCATCTGGGGGTCGATCTTCTCCTTCATATTATAATATTGGTCTTTCACCTCAGTGGCAACAGTTCCTTCTCCGTATTTCTCATTCATCTTCTCAGCACAGAGCTGGATGAAACGCTTACGGTCCTCAAAATTGTCTCTGTCGTGGTCACGGATGATGTAACTGAGCTTCGCCTGCTCGATATTCGACTGGATACCTAACAGGTGGTAGAATCCCTGATAACCTTCTGTCGTCTCTGGGGTCTCATTCTCTGGCAACAGCTTGGCAAACTCAGCGGCAAGGGCATTGGCATTCACCATCTTACCCTTCGCATAACCGGGATGCACACTGACTCCCTTGATGGTGATCTTCGCTGAGGCGGCGTTGAAGTTCTCAAACTCCAACTCTCCAAGGTCTCCGCCATCCATCGTATATGCCCACTCACAACCAAATTTCTCCACGTCGAAATGATGGGCTCCCATACCAATCTCCTCATCGGGGTTGAAGGCGACACGGATCTTTCCGTGCTTGATCTCCGGATGCTCCTGCAGATACACCATTGCCTGGATAATCTCAGCGATACCAGCCTTGTCGTCAGCCCCTAACAGGGTATGTCCGTCAGTCACGATCAGGTCTTCTCCTATATGCTGTAACAGCTCGGGGAATTTCTTAGGACTGCTCACGATACCCTCACTGAGCAGGATGTCAGAACCGTCATACTGATGTACTATCTGTGGCTTGATGTCCGCACCGCTGCAGTCGGGTGACGTGTCATAATGCGAGATAAACCCGATGGTGGGAATCTCGCCCTTGGTATTCGCCTTCAGGGTAGCATAGAGATACCCTTTCTCGTCAAGTTCCACATCGTCAAACCCCTCGTGTTCGAGTTCCTTTTTCAGGTATTCCGCGAAAATCAGTTGCTTACTGGTACTCGGTACACTGTCGCTCTCCTCAGCCGACTGTGTATCGAATTTAGTGTAGTTTAGGAATCGTTCAGTAATATCCATTTTAACGTATATATTGCACATTTGTCTGCAAAGTTACGAAAAAATGAGAGAAATGCAAAGGAAAGCTCGCTTTTCTTTGCATTTCCGAGTGCAAAGTAACTTCGGCAAAGCCAAAGTTACGCAAACCGAGCAAAGAACAATAAGTTGGTGCGATAACAGGTCGAAAAAATATACTATCAGAATTGATACGACAATCCTGATAGTATAAAATTATGGTATAAATTACTTATTTCACAGTTACTTTGCGTACTGTACCATCACTCATCCTCACGATGTTGATACCATGCTGTGGCTCACTTATCTTGCGACCGTCAAGGGTATAGCGAGCTTCCTCCGTCGCTTTAGCGTCTTTGTTGATGGTCTGGATGGCTGAAGGGGTAAGGGTGAGACTCGTTTTCTCACAGTTGTTAACCTCCATGTCATAGATGTTTCCAGGATGAGGAGCAACAAAGGCGACAATGCTGAGATTTTTTTCATTATATTCTGCAGGAACGGTATAGGTCTTTGTCATAGTGAAATGATCTCCTTCCCAAGTGATGTCATCTCCATTGGTGTTGGTTAATACAGCGCGTAGGGTGTTGTTGTGCTCGAAATTGTTACTCCAACTACCAGCACTGTATTGACGACCTGTGAGTCCCGATTCTGTCACATAAACGTTCAATCCGTAATCATCTAATAATTGTGCAGCCTGGTTTACACCAGTACCATTGACGGTTACTTTCATCTGACGAGAGTCAGCATCGAAAGAAGAAGTGATATCAAGTGACACGAAGGAAGGATTGTTGTTCTCCACCATCATGTCGTGAATCATAGGTACAAGTTGACTGATATACTGCTCATAAAACCCGATGCTATAGACAATACGTGCTTCTCCTTCTGCTAAATCAGGAAGATAGGTGCGGTTGAAACTAGCACTGGGGAAAGAGTTCGCGCCAAGATATGACATAATGGTATTGCACTTGCTAAAGAAGTAGGGGTCAGTTTGTGTAGACTGGTTACCATGGATGGCAACCCATGCCACATCATCATACTGCTGTTCCATCTGTCGAAGCAGGGAATATCCGAGATAACAGTAGGTACAAGTCCATGAAGTGAAATGCTCTACGAGTTGCTTCTGGCGAGGCTTGCTTTCTGAATATGCAGCAAACACCGCAGTGACGTTATTATTCGTTATTTCAGCAGTAGGAGCGGCATCGTTGATTTTTGTCAGTTCCACTTTCAGGGTATGCTTGCCAACAGACAAGTCGGAAGGAAGAGCAATGTTGAGTTTGACATCCTCAGTCTTGGTGGAGGCAATGGATTGAGGAAAAGTTGCATTGCCAACAACCACATCGTCAACATAATAGTTGAAGTCAAGGGAATTGATAGCGTCTTTACCCATGTTGGTGATACTGATGATACCAGAGAGTTCGTTGCCAACCTTTCCAAAAGAGGCTGTTTGTAGTTCATTGATAATGGTTTTTTGTTCAGACAACTCTCCCTCGACTATGAGTTGGACGGAAAGAGTACCATAACTACTACCGAAATTGTACCACCCTTGTCCGTAATCAAGGGTACCATAGAAGAGAAGTTCACCGACTTTAGAACTACCCTCATAGCAAGACAGTGGATAGCAATCGTTGGTTGTTCCGCTCTTCTGTTTATAACTCAATCCAACAAGGAAAGAGCCTTCTGTTGGTAATATGAATTGATCCGCCTCGTCGAACATCACAGTGTTCCAGCCACTATAACCTACACCAACCGATTTCTCTTTGAAGTCAACAATGCTGTTATTCTCATTTTTACAGATAAAGACACCAAAATCAGAAACGTTAGCGCATAATCCTACCCGCATTCCCACAACTTTGAATCCAGCAAAAGCCCCGTAGATGTCAGGACCGAATTCGTTGGCGGCTTTACATACTTCATTGAGCGATGTTACTCCTAATCCGTACTGGGCTAAATCGTCGGTATCGTAGTAACCACAGAGATATTGGTTATCTGCAAGGGCACGATGTGAACCAGTGCTCTCTTGTACCAGAAATGGGGTGCTTGAACGTCTTACTTCCTCAAAGGTGTTTACCTTTAGGGGTTGAGCACCCATACTCAGAGACAGCAAGCAAGTTGCTGTAATAAATAGAAATTTCTTCATACGCATATTGATGAGCTTAAATATTATTTGTTGATAGTTTTAATCGTTTTACCATTAGCCAAACGCTCAATGACAATTCCATGATGGGGCATCGTTAAAGGGCGACCGTCTAACGAATAACGGGCTACGACAGGTTGCTGTCTATTGCTGTTAATAGTCTCAATGCCGGAAGGATCCGCATAATTGAAAATGACCGTTATATGATTTCCCATCTCCTTAGGTTCGAACTTTGCTGGAAAGAACTGTGTCTGAGTCATCACCTCAATTTGATAGGTGACCTTGCACTGACCGAATACTGTCGGAACCCATTCGCTTTGTAAGTCACGGGTTTGATCGCTACTCATCAAGTCGCTGTCTGTCATAAAGTTTCCTGTTGTGTTTTTGGTGATACAGGAAGATGGAAAACAGATCTGGAAGATGCCGTTGTCCATTTTCTCAATCGTGTAGTGAATACGGATGCCTGCATCTCCTGCAGATACATTCTTAACATAGATGCCGGACGGCAAAAAGGTCTGTCCGAAATCGTCTGTCGATGGAGAGCTGACAGTTACTGTCGCCCCATTTTCCATCACGTTCCCATTCTTGTCTGTAAACTGGAAAGTGTTGCTGTCCTGCGCCATAATAGAAGTGGCGGTCAGCATAAACAAACATAGTGTAAAGAGTTTCTTCATAAGCAATATCGTGTTTAATGATTATGTTCTACTTTGCTTTTAACAGCCTGTTGCACGCCTTGGTCATTATAGACGAAAGCGACAATACTCAATTGTTGGGTGTTCCATGAAGGGTCAAGGACCTGTATGTGATGGGTCGTCTTGGTCTCCCCTTCCTGTATCGTGAAGTCTTCGCCCCAGGTGCCATTGACGGGAATACGCAGCACGTGGTTGTGTACATACTCTCTGTTAGCGCTGCCGTCGGGCATCAGTTGCATGGCAGTGATTCCATCTTCCAGTACCCATAACTGTAACTTACCGGTGGTGTTGCCATCTGTGCCCGTTATGGTCGTGCAGATCTCTATCTTACCATCTTCTATGGTCGCCTGTGCCTCCATAGATAGTGGGGCTGTAGTGTCGATCTGCGCCCTGACAGTAGTAGCCCAGTCTGTATAGTTGACAGCGCCATGGCGGTTGACGAGCCCTACAGGTTGGTATTCCAGTTGCCAGTGGTTATAATATTCGCTGCCGACCTCTGTGGCGAGTCCCACAAGGGTATTGTTGCCCATAAAACCTAACGGTCCTCCGTGAATGCCCACGGCGATAACGGCATCGCCATATTCCTCCTGTAACTGCTCGATAATCTCCGTACCTCTCGGACAGTTCACGCAGCGCTGACCTGTGAAGTCTTCCAGCAGTACTGTGCGAGCCACTGCCGCAGGCTTTACATAGACGAGCCGCTCGTCTTCCTCAATATGACTACATGCTGCCAGGAGTAGTCCTATTACATATAAGGTGTAAGTCTTGATCTTCATACTGATATCAAAATGTGTAGTTGTACGATAAGGTAAAGCCCCGGCTGGCAGGAACATAACGGCAGACCCCTCCGGAACAGTTATAGCCTGCTCGTGTGCGCCCGTAACCAAGTTGTAGGCGATGGGCACCTGTACTAAATGATACACCGCCTTGATAGTAGTGGATGTCAGTATCCCCGACATTGTACATGTCACTAACGGTCAGCATCCAGTGGGGCACCAGTGACAGTTCCAGCAGTCCGAAAGCCCAATCGCCTTGGTCTTCGGCAGTGGTTAGGTATTGCAGTTCTGTACGTAGTGTGACCTTGGGGGAGAATTGATACTTACCGTCCGCAATGAAGATATTGCTGTTCACCATGCCTCCCTCGCCCTCAATCACTGTCTTGTTGTAGCGCTGGTTCATGTACATCAAAGTGAGTTTAAAGGCTTGTGACATCTTGCGTGTCACCTGTATGTCCAGATCCTGATAGAAGGTCGTGCCCTGCCAACGGACATGCGAGAAGTTCATCTTGACATTCATGCCAAATTTTCCGCCAAGTGCTGTTTTACGCTTGAAGTTATAGCCTGCCTCAGCCTGCCATGCCCACTCGCCTCCAGCCAGTTGGGTGGCGTAAGGATAAAGTGCCGCCAGTGCGTAGGTGTGGTCTTGTGTGAAAGCGGGGAGATGGTTTAGAAACGAGGAGGTGCCTATCATGGAGCGACGGCTGCGGAATGCCATGTTCTCTGAACGTTTACCTTGTAGCAACAGGCTGAGTCCCTTTTTGGAATAGGAGCCAGAGAACAATATCGCCGTCCCCTTGTCATAGCTATATTGGTTATCGAATGAGGGATCCTGTGTCTTCTGCGCATATTCCACTAACAGGCTCCAAGGACCTTTGTTCAGGGTGGCGCGGACATCCCATGCGTTCACGTAGGTGGGAAGATTCAGACGGTGTGTCGCATCTGTGAAGATATCTTCGTCCTTCTCGTGTTTGTTGACCCACGAACCTCCCAGCATCAGCTCTGTACCTGTTCTTTGTAAGGACGGAATCCATTCGTTCAAACCAAGTTCCACATCTGCACCGTTGATCCACGCCTTGTTCCAGCTCCAAAAGCGTCGCTGGCAACCAGAGAGTGCTTTGACGGTGACCCCTTTAGCGGGTTTCACGACCACTCTTCCTCCTAGCAAAGAGTTGTCTATGCCCAGTGAGCGTTCCTCATAAGTGCGTAAGATAAGTCCGGATCCAAACTGCTCGTAGAAGGTGCCTATAGTCAGTTCGGCACAGCCAAGACGTCCCTTTACCCAGAAGTTGGGGACACCCCAGCCCTTAAAGTCGTTCTCGAAGCCTGGTAGCGGATGCTCCAGATATTCCAGTCTCACGCCGGCATCCACATAATGGCTCTGCATCTGAAGGTCGACGTAGGTGTTGGTTTGAAAGTCTTCCGTCTTCTCAGCGCCAATCTTCTCATCGCTCTGAGGTATTAACATGTCGCTTTGGATACTACCGCTCAGTGTGATGCCTTTTTGTTCCTGAGCCATTGACGGGATGGACAGGAGGCAGGCAGCAAACAACAGGTAACGGGTTAAGGGTAAGAGGTGTCTCATACTATTATTACTTTAGCAGTTCACGTACCTTCTCTATCAGTTCCGACTCCTCACCATCGGTATAGCCCATGTGTTTGTAGGCGATATGACCTTGTCCGTCAACGATGATCACATAGGGAATCACCTGGATGCCCAGTGCCCTTTTCAAGTCACCGTTTGGATCCAGGAGGACATCGTATTCCCATCCGTGGTTATCAACCAGTGGCTTTACCTTCTGGATGTTCTGTCCTTGGTCTATCGAAACGGCATATATTTTGACCCCCGTCTCTGCCTGCCAATCGTCATACACCTCACTGATGGCATCAAGCTCACGGTTGCAGGGCTTGCACCAAGTGGCGAAGAAATCGATGATAAATGGGCGACCATTATTGGTTAAGGTATCTGTGCGCACAGTTTTTCCGTCCATCGTTTTCAGTGTGACTGTCGGCAATTGTGCGTGAATGCTCTGTAAGGAGGCAAGCATTATTGCAAACAGACTCATTAGTAATTTCTCTCTCATACTTTCTTGTTTTTTTGTGTTACAGACGGCAAAGTTACGAAAAAATGAGAGAAATGCAAAGGAAAACTCGCTTTTTCTTTGCATTTCCGAGTGCAAAGTAACTTCGGCAAAGCCAAAGTTACGCAAACCGAGCAAAGAACAATAAGTTGGTGCGATAATAATTGGTTTTGTATTTTTGCAAGTACTCATTCGCTCCTGACTTCGTCGATGCGTCACCCTAATCGCCCAACAGACTTCTTAGGTCTGTCTACACTGAGGTTGATCTTCGAAATCCAGATAATACGTTCCAGTTCCTTATAGACCTTATAAACTATGAAGCAGATACAGACATGTGCCTCAATCCTTCGTTCGGTAAAGTGGAACACTGGCCGCATCTCAAGGTTACCCTTGCTGACTCTGAATGCCTTTTCCACCACCCAAAGTCCGTGATCAAACCGTCAGTACCTATGAGGTGCTGACGAGTGTCAGCGGTCGTGTGAAGAAGGTGTATTATCAGGACTAATCAATCCTGATAATACACTTTTCCATCTTAATAATGCCTCGATATAGTAATAGTCGGCATAGATGATGCTGGCATCTATCTCACTGCCTGCAGGGTGGTGACCGGTAGAGTGCATGAGAAAAGAGACATTCTTCTCACGGCTCTGGTATTTCTCTGTGCTGAGGTCGCTTAGCATCTTCTCTGCGGCATCACGATAGGTATTTCCTTTCTTTTGGTCGACATACTGGCTGAGTTCTATCAGTGCACTTGCCACGACACAGGCGGCAGAGGCGTCTTTCGGAGCCTTGACACCACGAGGGTCGTCCATATCCCAGATGGGAACCCAGTCGTCAGAGGTCTCTTTCAGTCGCTGTAGGTAGATATCCGTCACCTTTTGGGCAAAGTCAAGGAAACGCTGCTCCTTTGTATAGCGGTACACCATGGTATAACCATAGATTGCCCATGACTGTCCGCGGCTCCACATAGAAGAGTCAGCATTGCCTTGATGTGTCTGACCTTTGATGAACGCTCCTGTCAGGGTGTCGTAGACGGCAACATGATAGCAAGAGCCGTCTTCACGGAAATGATAGCGCATGGTAGTATCAGCATGACTGATGGCGATATTCCTTAATCGCTGACTGCCTCCATGCTCCTGTGCCCAGAACAGCAGTTCCAGGTTCATCATATTGTCCATGATGGTGTTATGCCCTCCGAAATCCTTCACGTGGCGGGGCCAACTGAGGATAGTCCCTACCTTATCATTATAGAGGGTCGCTAATGTGTCAGCGCAAGCCAAGGCAATCTGCTTGTATGACTCCTTCCCCGTTGTCTCATAGCCTTTCAGGAAAGAGTTGATGACCAGAAAACCAAGGTCATGGTCATAAACAGGCTGTTTTGCCAGAAAACTCAAAGACTCCGTATAACCTTCCGCAGCCTTGCGGACGTTCTCATCTTTGGTATAACTATAGTCCATCCATAGGATACCGGGCCAGAAGCCTGAGCACCATTCCTCGGCACTCGCCTTCCGACAATTCCAACAGGTCTCACCATCCATGATGTTCCGTGGTTCCATGGTGTAGTCACTATCCCGCATCTGTTCCAAGGCACGGTTCACTTGCTGACTACAATAGTCCAGTTGTTGGTCCGCATTGAAGACTGTCTTATGTTGCTGACAGCTGGTCAGGGCGCAGAGCGCCATGAAGAATAGGTACTTTTTCATATGATTTTTCTATTCTATACGAATAAAGGTAATATTTTGCGCATTAGTTTGCGAAGGTACATAATTTTAAGTAAATTTGCCGAAGCATTCGTATTCAAGGAAAAATTAGAAGCGATGAGAAAACTCTTTTTGTGTTTATTGTTCTTTCTTTGTCAGTTAACCGTCTGTCTGGCACAGCAAAATGATTATAAGATGGCTGGTCCCTATCAGGTAGTGGCTCGTGACGGGCAATATGCCAAGACAAAGGGCGGTAGCGAGCGTGACATGTGGACGGCATGGCAGTGTGCCAAGGCAGGACAGGATGCCAAGGCATTAGAGATAATCAATGCTTATGCCACTACACTCCAGCGTTTTGACGGGCATGATGCCCCATTGTGTGCTATTCAGGCATATTGGTTGGTTCGTGCTATGATGATTGAGCATGACAAGCAGACACCATCATGGGCGGCAATGATTCGTCGTGCTATGTTGCCTGTCATCCATCAATTTGAGGCAGATAGTCCCTATGCGAACGGCAACTGGGGTGCCATTGTCAACCGTCTTCGGATGGCGTGTGCGATATTCTTGGAGGATAAGGCACTCTATCAGGCTTCTTTTGACTATTTCCTCGATGCCAACGATAACGGCTCGTTGCCTAAATATGTCAGTGCGACAGGACAGTGTCAGGAGACGGGACGAGATCAGGGACATGCACAATTAGGGTTAGGAGCGTTGTGTGAGACTTGTGAACTTGCGTGGGAGCAGGGTGATGACCTGTGGGGAGCACTGGATAACCGGATGATGAAAGGGATAGAATATACCGCTAAATATAATCTCGGTTATGAGGTGCCTTTCGAGACATGGAAAGACTGCACAGGGTTGTATAATGACTGGACAGAGCCTGGTGAGATGGGACGTGGTCAAATACGTTGCATCTACGATTTGCCATATCATCACTATGTGAAGCGCAAGGGCTTGAAGATGCCTTATACCAAGAAGGTGCTCGACCTGCAGGCGAAGGCGGAGAAAGAAGGTGAGGTCAAACGGAATCCTGAGGCAGACAATTTCAAGATCAAGGGAGTGAAAGAGGGGACGAAACTACATTCAGTCTTCACATATCCTGCTCCTGTAGGTGCTCCTCTTAAACATGACTATGATGTTTATATACAACCTCGTGGCCATAAGGAATGGACAAGGATAGACACCTATATGGCGAAGGTCAACGCTCCTGTTGGTGATTATCAGCACAAGATTTCAGAGATCTCCTATTGCTTCTTCGACTTTACGGGCGATGTCTTTGTCCGTGTCGTTTGCAAGAATAAGAAGTATAAGAAATGTCGTATCCGTCCTGACTATCGGGGGACGATTGCCAATGTGCAGAATGACTCTGTGGTGCAGTTCCTGCTTTTCCAGCCCGAGAATGTCAGCGTGGAGTTTGATGGTAACATCACCGACAACCTGCTGGTATTCACCTCCAAACCAACCATTAGTAAAGACGATGCCGAGAGGACAGCAAAATCACAGGGGCGTACCTTTCGTTATTATGCCCCTGGACTGTATACGGAAAAGACCGTCAAGGTACCATCGAATACTACGGTCTATCTCGATGGTGGCAGTTACTTTTCTGGTACCTTTGCTATTGAGGATGCGGAGAATGTCAGTATCTTAGGACGGGGCGTGGCACGTCCTGCTAATGGTTATGAGGGGTGTCATGTATATCGCAGTAAGAATGTGTTGATAGAGGGTATGGTCCTCAATACCTGTCCTATTGGGGAAAGTGACGGTGTGACGCTGCATGATGTCCGCTCCATCTCTCATCCCCAGTGGGGCGATGGTCTGAATGTGTTTGGTGGATGCAGTAATATTCTTTACGACCGTGTGTTCTGTCGTAACTCTGACGACTGCACTACCGCCTATGCTACCCGCAAAGGCTTCAGTGGTAGTGTTCGAAATATCCGTATGACGAATTCCACCCTCTGGGCGGATGTTGCCCATCCTATTATGATAGGGCTGCACGGTAATCCAGAAGTTGGCGATAGTCTGGTCAATCTGCACTATGACAATATCGATATCCTCTGTCAGAGTGAGCCGCAGATAGAGTATCAGGGTTGTCTCGCCATCAATTGCGGAGATAACAATTACGTGAAGAATGTCCTGTTTGATAATATCCGTATTGAGCAAATCCACCAAGGTAGTATCACACAGGTTCGTGTCGGTTGGAACGCCAAATACTGCACCGCACCGGGTGGTGGCGTTGAGGATGTGGTCTTCCGTCATATCCGCTACTATGGCGCTACCCCTAATATGTCTGTCATCTCTGGTTATGATGCCCGTCACAAGGTGAGGAATGTCACCTTTGAAGGACTGAAAATCAACGGTCGACAGATTTATGATGATATGCCAGACAAACCGAAATGGTATAGCACGTCAGACTATGTACCTATGTACGTCGGCTCCCATGTGGAAAACTTAACCTTTAAGAAATGACGATGAGAAAAATCTTCCTTTTCTTGGCATGTATGCCTTTGCTGTTGTTTGCACAACAACTGTCGTCCCCTGACGGCAGATATGTGGTGACTGTGAAGGGTATGACCTATTCTGTTCAGTATAACAACAAGTTGATGATTAAGGAGAGCCGTCTGGGCGTAGATGTCGATAATCGCCTGTTTGAGTCTGCCCTTGCCGTTCCTCGTGGTGAGTACCAGAACTGGTGCGGTGATCTGGAGTTGAAAGGTGAGGAGCGCACTGCCGTAGATACTACATGGACACCTCTGTATGGGGAGAACGCCCATATTCGTGACCATTACAACCAACTCGTCCTGCATTACGAGAAAGGAAGTGATGGACAAGGTACTGTTACTGAGGGTTATGACAAGCGGAAATACTATGCGATGGATATTGTCATCCGTGCATATAATGAGGGCATTGCCTTTCGTTATCATTTCCCGGAGACGGCAAACAGTTTGTTCCTTCATATCACAGGCGAACGAACCTCTTTCGCATTCCCTGAAGGGACTATGGCATGGTACGAGGAATGGGCGCAGGGACCTTATGAGAAGCGACCGCTCAAAGGGGAGTGGTTTGAGAGTGAGCGTCCTTTGTTAGTGCAGTTGCCAGACGGAACCTATGTCGCCTTGTTGGAGGCGGCGATGAAGGACTATACCCGTGGTAAGTTCCGTCTGAAGAAGGACAATGAGTTGCAGGTTGCCATGTATGACTGTGCCGATATCATCTCTCCCTATGATACCCCTTGGCGAGTCATTATGGCAGGCGACAAAGCAGTAGATATTGTCAATCACAAGGAGATAATACTGAATCTGAATCAAGAACGTTGCCAGACCGATTGGTCGTGGGTAAAACCCGGTAAAGCATTCAGAAGCGGTCGTCTGGATAAGGAGGCAATTTTCCGCAGCATCGACTACTGCCAGGAGTTTGGTTTCGACTATGTGGAACTGGACGCTGGCTGGTATGGTCCAGAAGGCAAGGTGTCGAGCGATGCTACGAAGGTCATAGAGACCCGTGACTTCACCATGCCGGAGGTGTGTGCCTATGCCAAGAGTAAGGGCATTGGCGTGTGGGTGTATGTCAACCAGCGTGCCCTTTATCAGCAATTAGACGAGTTGCTTCCCCTCTATCAGCAATGGGGTATTAGTGGAATCAAGTTCGGCTTTGTTCACATTGGCAACCAACAATGGTCCACATGGCTTCACGATGCTGTTGCGAAATGTGCCAAGTATCATCTCATGGTGGATATCCACGATGAGTATCGTCCCACGGGACTCTCCCGTACTTACCCCAACCTGTTGACACAGGAGGGTGTTCGTGGTAATGAGGAGATGCCGGATGCTGTTAATAACACCATCCTTCCCTTCACCCGTTACCTCTGTGGACCAGCCGACTATACCCTGTGTTATTTCAACGCTCGTGTGAAAAATACAAAAGGACATCAGTTGGCAATGGCGGCAGTCTATTACTCGCCCCTCCAGTTCTATTTCTGGTACGACAATCCCTTTGTCGACAAGGGGGAGGCAGAACTGCAGTTCTGGCGTGACTGTCCCACCGTGTTCGACGAGAGCATCGCCTTGGACGGCATCCCAGGGGAGTTTATCGTCCAGGCACGTCGATCGGGTCAGGAGTGGTTCATCGGCTGCATGACCAATACCGAAGCCCGCACCGTCAGCATCCCCACCGACTTCCTGCCAAAAGGGAAGTATAGGGTAGAGATCTTTAACGACGATCCGACACTGGACACCCGTACGAAGGTGCGTGCTATCGTCAAAACCATCAAGACAGGGAAGCCCTTAGAACTGGTGCTACAGCCCAGTGGCGGTGCTGCCCTTCACTTTATACCTGTCAAATAATATGAGAAAAATCCTTTGTGCCTTAGTGTCTCTGTACACTTTTACGCTGTCTGCCCAGGATTCTATGCAGCATCCTATAATAGGCTGTTACTGGGAGTGGATGAACGGTAATGTCTCGAAAGAGGGAATAACAAAAGACTTGGAGTATATGAAGGCTGCTGGCATTGAGTCTGCTTTTATCTTTGACGCATGGGTAGGAATAGAGCGAGGTCCTGTCGATTACGGCTCAGCAGAGTGGATTTCCTGTGTAAGGCATGCCTGTAAGGAGGCTGAGCGACTGGGTATTGTCCTTGGAATCCATAACTCTCCGGGCTATACCGCCATGGGCGGACCGTGGATTCGCCCAGAGGAGTCGATGAAGCAACTGACGTGGAGCCTGTCTACTAAGAAGAATCCGCCAGTACCTCGTCATAAGATGGGATATTATCATGATATCAAGACTTATCGTACCACTTGTGCCGATGAGATGCAAGATATTGGAAGACGCTTAGAGAAAGATGAGTCTGTGGTCATCACTTTGGAAAAGGAGAAGCCTGTCGTAGGGTTTAACCTCTGGCGAGGTGAAAGAGAGAAACCCCTCGATGCTTTTGACGGTCCTCGTGACTATGCCCCTCAGTTGACTGTCGAGGTTAGCAAGGATGGTAAAACATGGATTAATGCAGGTAGCGTATCGGGAAAGAGTTTAAAAGCCCATGATATACCGATTTATTTCAAGTGTGATACAACAAGATGTAAATACCTGCGCTTAACCAGCAGCCGAGGTACTCATCTCGACCGCATTGAAGTGCTGACAGCCCAAGGTTCAGGTACGACCTATCGTCGTGTGGGCTATACCACCAATGGTCAGATGGTGACGGCTGCCTCTGAGGCGGGAATCGGACTGGAGGTAGACAAACTCAATCGTAAAGGTGTAAAGGCGCATTTCGACCGTTTTCTTGGTCCGTTACTCGACGAACTCAAGGAGTATTGCGGTACTACACTGCGGTATGTCGTTGTAGACAGTTGGGAGGCTGGACGACAGGACTATACGGAGTTGTTGGGGGAGGACTATCTTACTAATGGAGACGGGAAGGACTTCTTGACAGGCGGCATTGATAAACCTAACAAGACCAAGGAGCGTCTGTTTATGCAAGAGTTCGTGAAGCCACTGAAAGAGGAACTTCGTCAGCGTGGACTGCTTCTGGTGGGCGAACCCTATGGTAATGGTGACTTTGACCGCAAAACGTATGGACTTTCCTTTGATTTGCCTATGAGCGAATACTGGGCGCGTAGCCATTACGGCTCTATCGAGCGTCCTTTCTTTGTGTCACGCTATGGGCATACGGCAGGACGCAATATGATAGGCTGCGAGTTCGGTACAGCCTATCCTGGTGATGCTGACATCCCTGCTACGTTGAGTAGTTTCAGAAGAGATATAGATAAGGTATGTAGTGCTGGTGTCAATTTCTTCGTGTTACATTGTATAGCCCATCAGGATCGCGATGACCGTCCGCTAACGATGGGACCTTTTGGTACCCGTTTCGACCGTCTGCATGCCAATGTGGATTCTGTACGTGCTATTACGGACTATATCCGTCAACGTATCAATCTGCAGCAGAAACGTGTGACTTTCGACTGTGCGGTGGAGATAGAGGACGGGCGACATGCCTATTTGCGACTGCCACGTGGGCATGAGGTGGTGAAAGCTGTGCTGTACTGTCATCAGAATATGACAGAAGAGGTATTGTTCCGTAGTAAGATGTTTTGTCAGAAGATGGACTCGCTAGGGGTTGCTATGGCGTTCGTGCAGCGTGGCTCACAGAATTGGGACGTCTCTATGAAGGATGATAAAGGAAAGACCTGTCAGGAGCGTTTTGAACAGATTATGGAGGATTTTGCCCGTGGATCGGAGCATCCCGAACTGGCGATCTGCCCCATCATTCCCTTCGGGCACTCTGCTCAGGCAACCTTCCCTTGGAACTTCGCCGCTTGGAATCCTGACCGTACGCTCTGTATTATCTCCTATCATGGTGATGCGCCCCGTACCAACCTTTGTGGTTATGGCGGTGCGAATGTGGAATGGGGGCGCACCCGCAATATCGACTTTATTCCAGGTCTCATGATAGAGGGTGAGTATGAATGGTGGGAGGCTCGTGTGCGTCCTGCACTTGCCTTCCGCATGATGTATCCTGACAGCCGTATTTCCTTCTTATGTGATGCTGGCAAGGGACATTTCGACCTTTGCGAGGAGACGCAGGACTATATCGCCCGCTTTATCGGTAAGGCACTGCAAGACCCTCGCCCCAAAGGTGATGTCTACTATTCCCGATGGCGTGAAGATGGTGCGGAGAGCCAAGACCCTCACGACCAGTTCTGGTATCAGGATGAAGAGATGGTTCGTCTGACCCAAGCCCGCTATAGGCAGTCGATGGGTAAGAAAATGCAGTATGTGTCGGCAAGGATGAACGGTGAGTTGTTGCCCTACAACAAGAACAGCCATGTCAAAATAAATGTACCATGCCCTGGTGAGGAGTTTACCTTAGTCCCCGTGTTTACTAATGTCGAGCGGACGGCAGAGAGTGACCTCCATGCTGGTGTGCGTCCACGTATCGTAATACTTAGTGGTCCGGTCATTCAGACAGGCGAATACACGTTTCGCTTCGATCCCGATTATTTCGGTGCCGACCCCAAGCGCATGTGGACGGGTATCACTCTCAGTGTGGAGGCTGATGGTGATGACACCTACAAGTCGGCGCAGCAGGAACTAAACCTGCAGGTTAAGTGGTAGCCAGAATGTAAAGACATAAAATGATTATGATAAGAAAAGTCCTCATGGTAACGGTAGCATGGTGTACAATGGCACTACATGCACAGACCGTCGTAAGTCCCTTTGCATTATCAGATGTGAAGTTACTCCCCAGTCGTTTCCAGCGTAACATGCAACGTGACTCGGCATGGATAGCGTCCATACCCGTCAATAGACTGTTGCACTCGTTCCGCAATACGGCGGGTGTCTACTCCGCCTTGGAGGGTGGCTATGACGCCGGTCTGCGACTGGGTGGTTGGGAGTCGCTGGACTGTGACCTGCGTGGACACGTCACGGGACATATCCTTTCTGCTTTAGCATATCTCTCACCCCTTACCCCTCACCTCTCACCTCTAAGAACAAAAGCGGATTCGCTCATCAATGGACTGGCTGAAGTTCAAAAGCAATATGGCACGGGTTATCTCTCCGCTTTCGGCGAAGGACTCATCGACCGCAACATACAGGGGAAGAGTGTATGGGCGCCATTCTATACGTTGCATAAAATCTTACAAGGACTCATCGACCAGTACACGATGTGTGGCAACGAGACGGCGCTGCAGGTGGCTCGTGGTATGGGTGACTGGGCGTATCACAAACTGAAACCGCTCAGTGAGGACACTCGTAGGAAGATGATACGCAATGAGTTCGGCGGCTTCAATGAGGCGATGTATAACCTCTACGCCATCACCAACGACGAGCGGTATCTGTGGGTGGCGCGTTTCTTCTATCACGATGACAAGATTGACCCTTTGAAGCAGGGCAACAATGATTTAGGTACTAATCATGCGAACACTTTTATTCCCAAACTACTGGGAGAGTGCAAGAATTATGAACTCTTCGGCGACGAGTCAAGCCGTCGTGCCGCCACCTTATTATTTAATACACTGACGGGCGACCATGCCTTTGTGACGGGAGAGGTCTCCGACAAGGAGCATCTCTTCAAACCCTCGGAGCAGTCGAAACACCTGACAGGCTATGATGGTGAGAACTGCTGTACCTATAATCTTTTAAAATTGGCTGACCGTCTCTTCACGTATCAGCCCGACTCGAAGATAGCCGACTTCTACGAGCGTGCCCTCTACAACCATATTCTCGGGCAGCAGGACACCCTCACCTCGATGGTATGTTACTTCACACCGTTGATGACGGGCGGCTACCGCCTCTATTCCACTCGTGACAGCAGTTTCTGGTGTTGCGTGGGCTCCGGGTTCGAGAGCCATGCCAAATACCAGTCGAGCATCTATTTTGGAGGTGAGAGGAAAGAGGTAAGAGATGAGAGATTTCTGTATGTCAACCTCTTTATCCCTTCGGAACTGAACTGGGACGGTACCATCGTACGGCAGGAGACCAACTTCCCGGAATCGAACAAGACGACGCTGACAATCCTCTCACCTCTCACTTCTCACCACTCACCTCTAACGATCAAACTGCGCTACCCGTATTGGGCAACCTATATGAAGGTGAATGGCAAGAAAGTCAAGGCTGGCAAAGACGGCTATGTCAATTATCCACTCACCTCTCACTACTCACCACTTACCTCTCACCACTCACCACTTACCTCTCACCTCTCACCACTTACCTCTCACCTCTCACCTCTCACCTCTAAAATAAACATTGAGTTTGGCATGTCCCTGCGTGAGGAGACAACGAAGGACGACCCCAGCAGAGTCGCCCTCCTCTATGGTCCTGTTGTCTTGGCAGGTCGTCTTGCCGAGGTCGCTCATCCTTTCAGCGACCCCACGAGACATAATGACTACTACACCTTCGACTATGGCAAGCACCTCGATGTCCCGTTGGGTGAGGTCAAGCACCTTGGTGGACTCCGCTTCGTGGACAGCAACGGCATCCGCATCCAGCCCTTCTACGACCTCCAGCATTGTCGCTATGTCGTCTATTGGAAGAAGTAGGCTAAACTAACATTTCTGCCAGAGGTTGGTGGAAAAACCGACGCACGCTGACCCCGTGCGCCAGTTTTTCCAAGAAGGCATAATATGAACTTTTTTCCATTTTTTTTTCATGTTTCTGCTTTTTTTCATTGGAATTATGTACCTTTGCACAAAATAACGTGTAATCGCACGACAGAAAAAGACGTGTAATCACACATTACGAAAAGACGTGCAACTCCACGGAAACAAATAACGTGTAACAAAACAAAAGTACTATATGGCAACAGTAGCAGAAAAAATTGCAGAGTCTTTGGAGCAATTGAAAAAACTCCAAGATGCAGAGAACTTCGTTGTTCTTCACGGAACAGATCAACTTAGCAGGGTACACTTAACACGCCTGTTGAGTGAGGGATGGCTTAAAGAAGTTGTCAAGGGATGGTACATCGCCTCTCGCCCAGGAATGGAAGGTGACACCACAGACTGGTACACCTCTTATTGGGCATTCATGTCTAAGTATTGTACTTCACGTT
>CALFUF010000146.1 GCA_937916405.1 uncultured Prevotella sp. | reverse complement strand
TGTTCGGCTATAGCCGAACGGTTGAAAGGATGCCACTTTACCCCTCGAAGGACGGGGCTAATACCCCACAACAGTAACTGGCTACCCTTACGGAAGGCATTTCTAACTGCGATCGGAGGCATCGGATGGTATCATCGATAACTGCCGTATCCACTTCCGCAGAAGCAATAGTCGGGACGAAAGGATAAAAAAGAGTGCCAACAGCAACAGCCATTGGCACTCACACAGAATGATTATCTCTTCCTATTTGGAGCCACCGCCCAAGGCAATGTACAGAGCAATGACGGCATCGGCAGCGTCATACATATTCATTGCCTGACCGAGTTGTGCATCCAACAGTGACTCCTGAGCCTTCAGCACTTCAAGGTAACTCGCCTTACCATTGTCCATCAGTTCGTGAGTACCCTTATACGCTTCGTTCAGCACTTCCACCTGACGCGTATAGTACTGGTGCTTCTCGCGGGCAGCCATGCAGTCAGCCATAGCCTCGTTCACCTGGTTACCGGCATTGATGACTGTCTGTACATACTTCTTCTGCAAGTCCTCCTCCGTCAGTTTAGCAATCTTCTTGTTAGCAATTAACCTGCCACGAGCGAAGATCGGCTGTGTCAACTGTGCTACGGCACTCAGCAGAATCTTGCCAGGGTCGATGACGAGTCCCCCTGCCGAGTTGGTCCATCCTGCAGAGCCATTGAGAGTGATGCTGGGGAAGAATGCCGAGCGAGCAGCTTGTGTATTATAGAACGCCTCCTCCATAGCGTGGTTTGCCATGCGGATGTCTGGACGCATCTCTAGCATGGTAGCAGGCACGCCAATTCTCAGGTACTTAGTGTCGAACATACGCTCTGTTGCATCTCCCTGAGCCTCAGCGTGGTGCAGCGGTGAGCTACCCCACTTTTGACGGTTGATATGCTGAGGAGTTACAGCCAGCAGTTGGCAGATGGCATTCTCGACAGCCCTGATGTTGCGTTGTGTATCCACGATCTGCGTCTTCACATTCAGATAAGAAGCCTCCATCTGGTTGACGGCAGTGCTATAAGTCTTACCATTCTCCCACAGTGACTTCTCTGTCTCAAGTGAAGTATTCCACAGGCTGTCAGTCTGCATGAGTATCTCCAACTGTCTGTCGAGTACTTGCAACAAGAAATACTGCTGTGCTGTCGTAGACACGAGGTTAGCGCGTACAGCCTCCTCTCGCATTTTTGCCTGCAGCATCACAGCCTTCGCCGCACGTTTCTTATTGGTGATAGATCCGAACACATCAATATCCATCGACAACTGCAACGGCAGGTCATAAGTCTTTGTAGCCCTGTTTCCATCGAAACTGGCAATAGTACCCGACGGAGAGAAATAGAGTGCCGGCAGGTAAGCCAGTCGTGCCGCTTTCAGAGAAGCCTCACTCTTCTCCACAGTCAAGCGTGCAGAGTTCAGGTCTGTATTATTAGCGAGCACCTGTTCAATGAGCTGTTGCAGCATCGGGTCGGTAAAGAACTCCCTCCACGACATCTGAGCGATGGTCGTCTCGCTACTGGCAACCTCCAAGTCCTGGCTGGCGCCAAACGCCTCAGCAGGTGTCTCCACCTTCTGCTCATACTTATTATAGATGCCGCAGCCCGTAAGCATCATGCCTACGGCTGCGACTGCGATCATATTCTTTAGTTGTTTCATAATTTACTCCTCCTCTTTTTTTGTTACGACATGACCTTGGAAACGCTCATGCAGATTCTGGAACACGATGAAGAAGGCTGGTACGACGAAGAGCAGGGCTATGGTACCGATGCTCATACCACCGATGACACCAAGGGCGAGGGCACGGTTACCATTGGCACCTGCACCACCCTCTATCACGAGCGGTATCATACCGATGATCATCGTGGCGACCGTCATCAAGATAGGACGTAGACGCTCCTTACAAGCCTCGAAGGCAGCATCCACGATACTCAAGCCTTGAGCACGTCGCTCTGTGGCGAACTCCGTAATCAGAATTGCCGTCTTCGCCAACAATCCGATCAGCATGATGACACCCGTCTGCAAATAGATGTTGTTATCCATACCAGGTATACCCTGTGTATAACCAAGGTATGCAAACACAAAGGCACCCATCAGTCCGAACGGCACGCTGAACAACACTGCCCACGGGGTGAACCACGAGTTGTACAGAGAGGCAAGGATGAGGTAAATCAGGATGGCGCAGATGACGTAGATAACGGCAGTGGCATTAGAGCCAGCAGCCTCCTCCAACTCACGTGACATACCACTGTACTCGAAGGTTGCCGTGTTAGGCATCTCCTCTTTAAACACCTCAGCGATAACTTTGTGAACATCACCTTCTGTATAACCGCTACCTGAGGTTATGTAACAGGTGATGCTCTGGAACAGGTTGAAGTGCTCAATATTGGCGGGACCCACAATCTCTTTCAGACTGACGAACTGGGAGATAGGAGCCATCTTACCGCCCTTCACCTGCACGAAGATGTTCCGCAACGACTGTGGGTCGAGACGATACTCAGGAGAGGCGGCAGCCATGATGCGGTAGACCTTTCCAAACTGGTTGAAGTTACCGATATATGCACCACCGCAGAAAGAGCCAAGGGTATTGAGAACATCAGCAGGCGACACGCCAGCACGGTCGCACTGAGCGGCATCGACATCGACCTGATACTTCGGGAAACGCTCAGAGTAAGTTGACGAAGCAGATGCAATTTCAGGACGCTCAGACAGTTTGGCAAGGAAATGCTCGGTCTTCTTGGCGAATTCCGACAGGTTACCATCGGTAGGATCCTCCACCATGAGGCTGACGCTGTTACTCGTTCCATATCCCGGAATCTGTGGCATCTCAAAAGGCAACACCTGCACATTCTTGATGTCCGCACAGTCAAAGTAGAAACGATACATGACGAGGGTCAGCAGATGGTTCATGCCAGATCGCTCATCCCAATTCTTCAGACGGACAACCATCGTACCATAGTTAGAGCCAGCACCTGACAACATACCGTAACCACAGACAATCGCGAAACTTTCCAGTTCTGGAATCTTCTTCACCTTCTCCTCTACCTGTTTCATCATCTCACGGGTCTGCTTCAGTGTGGTACCCTCTGGGGCACGCAATTCAGCCAAGAACACGCCCTGGTCCTCCTGAGGAACGAGACCTGAAGGCAGACTCTTCATAAAGAACACCAGCAGGACTGCAGCCAGAGCCAACAGGCTCCAAGCCAGAAGGGGTCGCTTGATGAATTTCTGGACGCTCTTACTATACTTATTATATATAGCATTATAGCTGACATTATACGCTTTCTTGGTGTAGTAAGTGAGACCCTTACCCTCCTTCTTGCCTTCAGTCACTCTCATCATGATAGCGCAGAGGGCAGGACACAGCGTCAGTGCCGATACGCACGACAGACCGACGGACGAGGCGATCGTCACACCAAACTGGGTGAAGAACGTACCTGAGGTACCTGGCATGAAGGTGACAGGAATAAACACTGCCATAAAGACCAATGTACACGATACTACCGCTACGGACACCTCGCTCATTGCCTGACGGGTTGCCTCACGGGCATCGCTGATACCATTCTCCATCTTTGCCATGACCGCCTCGACGACTACGATGGCATCGTCCACCACCGTACCGATGGCGAGCACCAGTGCGAAAAGCGTCAGGATGTTGAGGGAGAAGCCAGCGAAAGAGACGATGGCAAAGGTACCCAACAGCGACACGATAATCGATATAGAAGGAATGATGGTAGCATTAAAGTTCTGCAAGAAGAAGAACACCACGAGTACAACGAGGATGATGGCGATGACAAGCGTCTCCACCACATTATGGATAGCAGCGAAGAGGAAGTCGTCGCTGGTCATCATGGTCACGAACTCCAGACCGGCAGGCATCGTTGCCTTCACCTCCTCAAATGTCTTGTTGATGCGGGCATTCACCTCAGTAGCGTTGGCACCCGGTGCTGCGAATACCATGAAGAGGGCACCCGGACGGTCCTGGATATTTGAGGTGAAATTGTAACTCATGGCACCAATCTTCACTTCCGCCACGTCGTTCAGGTGCAACATGCCACCACCACTGGTACGCAGCACGATATCGTTAAACTCCTCAACGCTCTTCAGCGTACCCTTGTACTGCATGGAATATTGGTAGGAATTGCCAGACTGTTCTCCTAAGGAACCTACTGCCGACACGAAACTCTGTCCACCGATGGCAGCAAAGATGTCGTTAGGGGTCAGCCCGTACTGTGCCATCACGTCAGGCTTCAGCCAGATACGCAGGGCATAAGTATTACCGAGGCTCTGGACGTTACCGACACCCGTGATACGCATCAGACGCGGCTTGATGTTGATATCGACAAAGTTAGACACGAAGTCTTCGTCATACTTGCCGTCAGCACTCTTCACAGCGAAGATCTGCAAGATGTTGTTCTGACGTTTCTGTACCGTCACACCGATCTTGTTCACATCAGATGGCAGCAGAGCCTGTGTACGAGTCACACGGTTCTGTACGTTCACCGTCGCCATGTCGGGGTCGGTGCCCTGTTTGAAGTAGACCGTAATCTCGGCATCACCGTTAGAGGATGCCTTAGAGGTCATATAGGTCATGTCGGGCACACCGTTAATCGCTTCTTCCAGAGGCTGGATGACCGACTTCATCACCGTCTTCTCGTCAGCACCAGAATAACTAGTAGAGACCATTACCGTAGGCGGTGCAATATCCGGATACTGCTCAACAGGCAGCGAGTTCATTGAAAGATAGCCCACCAGCGCTATCACTATCGAGATGGCACACGCCATCACGTATTTATTGATAAATATATTATTCTTCATAATGCGGAAGCAAATTATTCACTCTTCATTATTCACTTCTCACTATTCGCTCTTCGCTCCTTCGGGAAACAGTACCTTCTGACCCTCCGTCACGTTGTTGGCACCAACAGTCACGATACGGTCACCCACATTCAGACCGCTGGTCACGATGAACTCCTTACCGTTACCTGTTTCCTCTGTGGTCACTTCGACAGCTGTCGCCGTACTGTCGGCCTTCACCTTATAGACCTGTGCCTTGTCCTGCAGACGTACCACGGCATACTGTGGAATGACGATGACGGATTTCTCAGCGAAAGGCATGATGATGGTACCCTGAATACCAGAGTACAGATGACCATCAGGATTGGGGAACGATACCTTACTGGTCAGCGAACCCGTCTCTGCATTAACCACACCAGTCAGACTGACAACACGACCCTTGTGGGGATATTCTGTACCGTTCTTCATCACAAACGTAGCCTCAGGCAGTTGGGCGATATACTCGTCCACCTCTGATGCTTTCATGCCCTCCTTCACCATAGCCTCTACGATGGCTTCCGTCACAGAGAACTCCGCATACATCGTGGTATTGCCACTCAACATGGTCAACTGCGTCATAGGCGACACCTGATCACCGATACGCACAGGAATCTCACCGATGATACCAGACACAGAAGCCGTGATGGTGCAGAAGCCGAGGTTTACCTTCGCACGGTTGACCGCGGCACGAGCCTGAGCCACTGCTGCCTGAGCCTGCTTGTAAGCGTTCTCCGAGTTATTCAGCATATAGCTGCTCACTATCTTCTTGTCGAACAGGTTCTTGTTTGAGTCATACTCCAGTTTCGCAGAGTTCTCCTGCGCCAGAGCTGCCTGTAGGTTAGCCTGTGCTGCCTCCAGCTCCAACTGGGCATTACGTGAGTCGATGATGAAGAGTGTCTGTCCCTTCTTCACCTGCTGACCCTCCGTCACGCAAATCTTCATCAACTGACCACTTACCTGTGGCGTTACCGTCACATCGTTCTGACCTTTCATTCTGGCACTGAACTTATAGGGAAGTTCTATGTCCGTCTTCTTCACTGTCATCGTCTCAAACGACGAATCTTTCATCTGGGGCATGTCTACGCCACATGAGGTCAATCCGACTGGAACCATGGCGATTGCCATCATCCAGGTCATTACACTTTTCTTTTTCATCTTTTAATGTATGTATTGTTTTAGTTATTATTGGTTATTCAACTTTTCACGCGCACTCAGATTGTCAGTGAAGTTCTTTACCATTTTATTGCTCTTCTTCTCCAAAACAGATGAGTAGAAGATGATTGCCAGAATGGCTATAAGGGCAAAGATACCGAGCAGTGTACTCCAAGGAACAGCATAGTCGACAAAACAGCTAATAAAGAAGATTGTTATGAAAATGCGCAGTACCCCACATGCCGTCAGTCTGACGCGCCAGCGTGGACCACTATCCCATAGTTTGTTGACTTCCGGAGTATCACCGCCTCCTCGCAACAGCATCCACAGGAATGGTCCACAAATAACGACACCGATAAGGGCGGTGACAGGACGAACCCATGATGATGGCACTATGGTCTCTATGATTGGTTGACCGACATAATACATGACAGCCATGATAGCAATACAGAGCACACTGTTAATCAATATAATGAAATTGAAACGCTTGAAACTCTCATTCCAGAGTTTCTGCAGTTCGCTGGGGGCTTTCTCGTCCTTCTCGTTCGTATTGCGCTCCAACTTAGTTATCCACTTGGCTGGCAGTATGCGCACCAGCACGTTGTAGGCTGGCTCTGCCAAACGAATCATATAGGGTGTGGTGAACGTCGTGAAGACGGACACGGCAACGACTATTGGATAGAGGAAGTCACTGGTCACATGTAACGACGTTCCAAGAGTGGCGAGGATGAAAGCAAACTCTCCAATCTGCGTCAGCGAGAACGAGCACTGCATGGAGGTCTTCAATGACTGACCAGAAAGCAGGAACCCGCAGGTGCTCAGGATTGTCTGACCCAGTATAACGGCAGCGATGATGCTGATAATGGGCACGATGTACTCAATGATAAGTGCCACGTCAACCATCATACCAACGGATACGAAGAAGATAGCACCAAAGAGGTTCTTGACAGGGGCAACCAGGCGCTCAATAGTCTCAGCCTCCACAGTCTCTGCCAGGATGCTACCCATGACAAAAGCACCGAATGCAGCGGAAAATCCAGCAGCAGAGGCTGCCACCACCATGCCAAAACAGAGTGCAAGGGCGGTGATGAGTAACGTCTCGTCGTTCATCAGGGGTTTCAGTTTGCGCAGAAGCATGGGGATAAAGTAGAGCCCCACGGTGAACCAAAGCACGAGGTATAAACCCAGTTGCAGAATAGAACCAAGCATTTGGGACCCCTCAAACTCCTTGCTCACTGCAAGTGTTGACAGCATCACCATAAGTACGATGGCAAGGATGTCCTCGATAATCAGCACACTGAGCACGAGTCCGGCGAAACGCTGTTGACGAAGCCCCATGTCATCGAATGCCTTGAAAATGATGGTGGTCGATGACATTGCGAGCATACCTCCCAGGTAGATACAGTCCATCTGACTCCATCCGAAAAGCTCGCCTGCACATGCGCCAACATACATCATAGCAAGAATGACGAACAGGGCTGCTATAATAGGCACTGCACCCATCTTCAGGATTTTCTTGAACGAGAATTCCAAACCAAGAGAGAAAAGCAGGAATATAACACCTATTTCGCTCCAGATATGAATTCCATGCCCATCAGTCACACTTGGCATGTATGGCATATTGGGCGAGGCGAGAAAACCTGCGACGATGTAACCTAGCACAATAGGCTGTTTCAGACTCTTGAAAAGGAGCGTCATAATGCCTGCGCAGATAAGGATTAGCGCAAGGTCCGCTATCAGTGGTTCTAGTTGTGACATATAAAAATAAGGTTTAAAACATTTGCAAAGATAATTATTATTTTTTAAAGCAGTATTTTTTCTATAAAAAAGAAGCATAAAAGTTTGGCAATATGCAGGATATTGTATAATTTTGCACCGCAATTTGAATAAATATACCAATTATGAAAGTAAAGAATGACCGATTGGAAGCCCTGCGGATGATTATCTCCAGTCAGGAGTTAGGCAGTCAGGAAGAGCTGTTAAGTGCTTTGAAAAAGGAAGGTTTCCAGTTGACACAGGCGACGCTCAGTCGTGACCTGAAACAATTGAAAGTCGCCAAGGCAGCGTCGATGCGTGGCAATTATGTATATGTATTACCCAACGACACGATGTACAAGCGTGTCAGTACGCCCCACAGTGTCCGTGAGATGATGCAGGTCCCCGGTTTCCTGAGTATTAACTTCTCAGGCAACATGGGAGTCATCAAGACCCGTCCGGGTTATGCGAGTAGCATTGCTTATAATATTGACAACAACCATATAGAAGAGATTATCGGAACCATCGCAGGTGACGACACCATCTTTATTGTCATCAAGCAAGGTGTCAGCAAAGAGGAGGTCATCAGTGCACTAAGCGAAGTTGTTCCCAACATGAAGTAACACCCTGACATGGAAGAGAAAGAAATACAAGTTCTGGTGGCAGGACCAGAGCACGAAGTATATGTAGACACTATCCTGCAAACCATTGCGGATGCCGCCAAGGTACGTGGCACTGGTATCGCCAAGCGTACCCATGAGTATCTTGCCACCAAGATGAAAGAGGCGAAAGCCGTGATTGCCCTGTGTGGCAACCGTTTCGCCGGTTTCAGCTATATCGAGACCTGGGGCAACAAACAATATGTGACCACGAGTGGTCTGATTGTGCATCCCGACTTCCGGGGACTGGGTGTAGCAAAGAAAATCAAGGACATGACGTTCTCCCTTGCCCGTACCCGCTGGCCCCATGCCAAGATATTCTCGTTGACGAGTGGTGCCGCAGTGATGAAGATGAACTCTGAACTAGGGTACCAGCCCGTGACTTTCGCTGACCTGACTGACGACGAGGCTTTCTGGCGAGGCTGCGAGGGTTGCGTCAATGTGGACGTGCTGCATCGTACCGGTCGTAAATACTGCATCTGTACGGCTATGCTCTACGACCCTGAGGAGCACCTGCCCGCCAAGATTCCAGAGGATGTGATTGAGCGAATTAAGAAATTAGACGATAAATAAAAAAGGATAAAGATATGGCTAACAAGAAAGTAGTAGTAGCATTTTCAGGAGGTCTTGACACCTCCTACACCGTGATGAAACTGACCCAGGAAGGCTGGGATGTCTATGCCGCCTGTGCCAATACCGGCGGATTCAGTGCCGAGCAGTTGAAAACCAACGAGGAAAACGCCTATAAATTGGGTGCCAAGGCATACGTCACCCTCGACGTGACCCATGAGTATTACGAGAAGTCACTGAAATACATGATCTTCGGTAATGTGCTCCGTAACAACTGCTACCCTATCTCCGTCAGTTCCGAGCGTATCTTCCAGGCAATTGCCATTGCCCGTTATGCCAAGGAGATCGGTGCCGATGCCATCGCCCATGGCAGTACAGGTGCTGGCAACGACCAGATCCGTTTTGACATGACGTTCCTCGTGATGGCACCAGGCGTGGAGATTATCACCCTGACCCGTGACAAGAAACTGACCCGTAAGGAAGAGGTGGACTATCTGAACGAGCATGGGTTCTTTGCCGACTTCACCAAGTTGAAGTATTCTTATAATGTAGGTATCTGGGGTACCAGTATCTGTGGCGGTGAGTTGCTCGACCCCACCCAGGGACTGCCCGAAGAAGCCTATCTGAAGCATGTCACCAACCCCGAGAAAGAGTCGTTGCTGAAGATTCAGTTTGAGAAAGGTGAGATTGTTGCCGTCAACGGTGAGCAGTTTGACGACAAGGTAAAGGCTATCCAGAAGATCGAGGAGATAGGTGCCTCCTATGCTATCGGTCGTGACGCCAATGTTGGTGATACCATCATCGGTATCAAGGGACGGGTCGGTTTTGAGGCTGCCGCCCCCAAACTCATCATCGAGGCACACCGCCTGTTAGAGAAGTCAACCCTCAGCAAGTGGCAGCAATACTGGAAAGACCAGGTGGCTAACTGGTATGGTATGTTCCTGCATGAGAGTCAGTACCTGGAACCCGTGATGCCCGATATCGAGGCGATGCTGACCAGCAGTCAGCGTAACGTGACTGGTACTGCTATCCTGAAACTGCGTCCCTATGGTTTTGAGACCGTCGGTATCGACTCGGTGAACGACCTGACGAAATCGAAGTTAGGAGAGTATGGTGAGACCCAGACAGGATGGACTGCTGACGAGGCGAAGGGCTTTATCAAGGTCAGTTCCACCCCACTTCGTGTTTACTACGGAATCCATAAGGACGAGAAGAGATGATAAAAATAGGCATATTAGGAGCTGCAGGTTATACAGGCGGAGAACTCATCCGCCTGTTGCTGAACCATCCCGAGGCGGAGATAGTCTTCGCCAACTCAGAGAGTAATGCTGGTAATCTGGTGAGTGACGTGCATGAAGGACTGATTGGCGACACCGACCTGCGGTTTACAGACCAGATGCCCTTCGACCAAGTCGATGTCGTCTTCTTCTGCTTCGGACATGGCAAGAGCGAGGCTTTCCTGAAGGAGCATAGCATCCCTGCCAACGTGAAGATTATCGACTTGGCGCAGGACTTCCGCATCAAGGACGACCATGACTATGTGTATGGCTTGCCAGAGATTAACAAGACAGCCATCCAGCAGGCACAACACGTTGCCAACCCTGGCTGTTTTGCCACCTGTATCCAACTGGCACTATTGCCAGCCGCTAAATCAGGACTGTTGCAAGAGGATGTAGCCGTTAATGCCATCACGGGATCCACAGGTGCTGGACAGAAGCCCGGTGCCACCACCCATTTCTCATGGCGTAACAATAACCTGAGCATTTACAAGCCCTTCACCCACCAGCATCTTGCCGAAATCAAGCAGTCGCTGATACAGGTTCAGGGCAGTCTGGAGGCACGCATCGACTTCATCCCTTATCGGGGTGACTTCGCAAGAGGCATCTTCTGCACTGCCGTCATCAAGACCCAAGCATTAGGAGAGGATGTTATCGCGGCTTATAAGGATTTCTACAAAGACGCCACCTTTACCCATTACAGTGACCAATCATTAGACCTGAAACAGGTGGTGAACACCAACAAGGCACTGGTACACATCGATGCCTTTGAGGGCAAGTTACTGGTTACCTCCTGCATCGACAATCTGCTGAAAGGTGCCGTCGGTCAGGCTGTACAGAACATGAACTTGATGTTTGGCATCGACGAGACAGCTGGACTAAGGCTAAAAGCCTCAGCATTCTAAATAAAAAAGACAGAAAAAGTGCAGAATATCGGATATTTACCGTAACTTTGCATCGTTTATAAGGTATAAAGATATGAAACTATTTGACGTGTATCCCCTGTTCGATGTGAATATCGTGAAGGGACAGGGCTGTAAGGTATGGGATGACAAGGGAGAGGAATACCTTGACCTATATGGCGGCCATGCCGTCATCAGCATCGGGCATTCCCATCCTCATTATATTCAGAAAGTGACGGAGCAACTGAACAAAATTGGGTTCTACTCGAACTCCGTCATCAATAAATTGCAAGTGGAGCTTGCCAAACGTTTGGGAAGCATTTCCGGTTATGATGACTACCAGTTGTTCCTCATCAACAGTGGTGCCGAGGCGAATGAGAACGCTTTGAAACTCGCCTCCTTCACTAATGGACGTACCCGTGTGCTCTCCGCTGAGAAGGCTTTCCACGGACGTACCTCCCTCGCTGTGGAAGTAACCAACAACCCAAAGATTATCGCCCCCATCAACAATAACGGTCATGTAACCTATCTGCCACTGAACGATCTGCCAGCTTGGGAGAAGGAGTTGCAGAAGGGTGATGTCTGTGCCGTTATATTAGAATGTATCCAAGGTGTCGGTGGTATCAAACTTGCCACGAAGGATTTCGCCCAAGGACTACAGAAACTCTGTAAGGAGCATAATACCATCCTGATCTGCGACGAGATACAATGCGGTTATGGACGAAGCGGAAAATTCTTTGCCCACCAATGGCTGGGTATCAAGCCAGACATCATCACAGTGGCAAAAGGCATTGCCAATGGATTCCCCATGGCAGGCGTGCTGATTTCTCCAGAGTTCGAGCCTGTTTATGGACAGTTAGGCACCACTTTTGGTGGTAACCATCTTGCCTGTGCTGCGGCACTTGCCGTGCTGGACGTGTTTGAAGAGGAGCATCTTGTAGAGAATGCGCATGAGGTGGGTGAATACTTAATGGAAGGATTACGTTCTCTTTGTAGTTGTGGCACGACAACACACATCACGGATATCAGGGGGCGTGGTTTGATGATTGGCATCGACCTTGACATTCCTCATAAGGACGTGCGCCAGCCCCTCATTTATAAGGAGCACTGCTTCACGGGGTGCGCTGGTACGAATATCCTGCGTCTGCTCCCACCACTTTGTCTGACCCAAACAGAAGCTGACCAATTTATAGAGAAATTAAAGAAAGTATTAGCATCATTATGAAGATAGCAATAATAGGTGCCGGTGCCATGGGTGGCGCAACGGTGGAAGGACTCATTAAGGGAGAGTACTTCAAGAACGAGGACATCACAATAGCAGACCCCTCCCAACAAGTGTTGGAGAAGTTTGATAAACAGGGAGTATTAGTAACGACCGACAACCAGATGGCAGCACAGGGTGCTGACATCGTCTGTGTCTGTGTGAAGCCTTGGTTAGTAGAGCAAGTGCTGATAGGTATCAAGGACGTACTGAATCCCCAGAAGCAGATTCTCATCGTGATTGCCGCTGGAGTATCATCAGCGAAGATTAAGGAGTGGCTGCCCGACTGTCCGCCATTGTTCCTGATGATACCCAATATCGCTATTGCCCAACTTGCCTCAATGACTTTTATCGTTCCATGCGCTGCCGTGACACAGCAGCAGACTAAACTGGTGAGGAATATCTTCGATGAGATGGGACAGACTATCATCACCGATGAACAGCACCTTGCCGCAGGTACTACCCTCGCCTCTTGCGGTATTGCTTATGCTATGCGTTATATCCGAGCCGCCTCTGAGGGTGGTGTGGAATTAGGCTTCAAGGCTGATGAAGCCAAACAGATTGTGATGCAGACCATGAAAGGTGCCGTAGAGTTACTGCAGGCAAGTGGTCTACATCCAGAGGCAGCCATCGACCTTGTAACGACTCCTGGCGGTGTCACCATCAAAGGACTCAACGAGATGGAACATGCCGGTTTTACCTCTGCGGTAATCCGTGGACTGAAGGCAGGAGCGAAGTGAGTTGAAAGTTTTAAGTTGAAAGTTTAGAATAAAGAGATATGGACGAACAACTAAGACAAATAGGGGAACGGTTACGGGGACTTCGTGACGTGCTTGATATTCCCGTCAGTGAGATGGCAGAGACAATTGGTATCTCCGCCGAGAAATATGAGAAGATAGAGGCAGGAGAGTCGGATATCACCATCTCCAACCTCATGAAGATAGCCCATAAATATGGCATCTCGGCAGAAGAGTTGATGTTTGCCGAGGCAGCCCATATGAAGTCCTACTTTGTTGTGCGTAAAGGACAAGGTATGAGTGTGGAACGGACGAAAGCATATAAATACCAAAGCCTTGTCAGTGGATTCGTCAATCACAAGGCTGATGTCTTTATCGTTACTGTGGAGCCTAAGCCAGGTGCTCGTACCATCTATAAGAATACCCATGCCGGACAGGAGTTCAATTTGGTGTTAGAGGGAGCCATGGAACTATATATTGGTGGTAAAACCATCGTCCTTGAAGAAGGCGACAGTATCTATTTCGACTCTACAAAGCCCCACGGCATGCTCGCCGTTGGTAAAAAAGCGGTGAAGTTTCTCGCATTTACAGTAGAATAACACAAAGACTATGATAGAAAGATTTTTAAAGCAGACACATTTTGAGTCTGTGGAAGACTATAATCAGCATTTGGAGTTCATTATTCCAGAGAACTTCAACTTCGCCTATGACGTTATGGATGTATGGGCAAAGGAGAAGCCCGATGGTCTTGCTCTACTCTGGACGAATGACTTAGGCGACGAAATACGCACCACTTTTGCTGAGTTAAAGGAACAGACCGACCAGGCAGCCTCCTACCTGCAGTCATTGGGTATTGGCAAAAACGATCCTGTGATGCTTATTCTGAAACGCCGTTA
Organism: uncultured Prevotella sp.; assembly: GCA_937916405.1. Taxonomy (GTDB): domain Bacteria; phylum Bacteroidota; class Bacteroidia; order Bacteroidales; family Bacteroidaceae; genus Prevotella. Next base: position 15,653 of record CALFUF010000146.1, on the reverse strand, counting down.
CGAATGGTGGGTTGTCATGCTTGCACTTCATAAGATTGGAGCTATTGTGATTCCTGCCACCCATATGCTGACGAAACACGATATTGTCTATCGAAACACCCGCGCCAGTGTCAAGGCAATCATTTGCGTGGATGACTCCTATGTGACAGAGCAGATACGCCTTGCCATGCCTGAGAGTCCGACGGTGAAGACCTTAATTACCGTTACGGATCATGGAAAGCCTATTCCTGAGGGATTCCACGACTGGCAGTCAGAATGGAAGCAAGCCCCGAAGTTTGTCAAACCCGCATTTGTCAATACCAACGAGGACACGATGCTGATGTACTTCACCAGTGGTACCAGTGGTGAGCCTAAGATGGTTGCCCATGACTACCTCTATGCCATGGGACATCTGACAACAGGTGTGTTCTGGCATAACCTGCACGAAGGCTCCCTGCACCTGACTGTTGCTGATACCGGATGGGGTAAGGCTGTATGGGGAAAGTTCTACGGTCAATGGTTCGCAGGTGCCACCGTCTTCGTATTCGACCATGAGAAGTTCAATGCAGACACCCTGCTCCGCCAGATAGAGAAATACCATGTTACCTCTTTCTGTGCGCCTCCTACTATCTACCGATTCATGATCCGTGAGGATTTGTCGAAATACAATCTCTCCTCGCTCGAATACTGTACCACGGCAGGTGAGGCTTTGAACCCCGCTGTTTTTGACAAGTTCAAAGAGAAAACGGGTATTCAGATGATGGAGGGTTTCGGACAGACCGAGACCACCATGACACTGGGCACCTTCCCATGGATGACCCCCAAACCTGGAAGTATGGGAATCCCCAATGCCCAATATAACATCGACCTCATCCGTGCTGACGGTACCCCATGTGAGGATGGTGAGAAAGGAGAGATTGTAGTTCGTGTTCGCGACAAGAAGCCCATTGGGCTCTTTAAAGAGTATTACCGTGATTCCGAACTGACCAAAGAAGCATGGCACGACGGCATCTACCATACTGGTGATATGGCATGGCGTGATGAGGACGGCTACTACTGGTTTGAGGGACGTATCGACGATGTCATCAAGTCGAGTGGTTACCGCATCGGTCCGTTTGAGGTAGAGAGTGCCCTCATGACCCACCCTGCTGTCGTAGAATGTGCTATCACAGGAGTCCCCGATGACATCCGCGGCATGGTGGTAAAGGCTACAGTTGTCTTAGGAAAGGAATGGAAGGACAAGGCTGGTGAGGACCTGGTCAAGGAGTTACAGCAGCATGTCAAAAAAGAGACAGCTCCCTATAAATACCCCCGTATTGTCGAGTTTGTCGATGAACTGCCCAAGACCATCAGCGGTAAGATCCGCCGCGTAGAAATTCGTAATAAAGACAAGAAGCAATGAGACATCGTATCGTAGTGAAGGTAGGATCGAATGTGCTGACCCGTCCTGACGGGAAGCTCGATGTGACTCGTATGTCAGCCCTTGTTGACCAAATAGCATGGTTACGCAAGCATGGCTATGAAATCATCCTCGTGTCGTCAGGTGCCATGGCATCAGGACGCGGAGAACTAAAAGTTGACCACTCCCTCGACTCTGTAGAGCAACGACAACTCTTCTCAGCAGTTGGACAGGTCAAATTGGTAGGACTCTACTATGACCTTTTCCGTGAATTTGGTATCCATGTAGGACAGGTGCTGACGATGAAAGAGAATTTTGAGCCTGGTGAACAGTACCGCAACCAACAGGCTTGTATGACTGTTATGCTGGAGAACGATGTACTCCCTATCGTTAATGAAAACGATACTGTTAGTGTCACCGAACTGATGTTTACTGATAATGACGAGTTGTCTGGACTCATTGCCCGTATGATGAATGCCAACACGTTGGTCTTACTCTCCAATATTGACGGCATCTATACCGGTCATCCCGACGAGCCAGGTTCTCAGTTGATTCGAAATGTAGAACCGGGGACTGACCTTAGCCAATATATACAAACCGAAAAGAGTGCCTTCGGTCGTGGCGGTATGCACTCTAAATACACAACGGCAAGCAAAATTTCCCAAGATGGCATCCGCGTCATCATTGCCAATGGTGAACGCGACAACATCTTGATTGACCTCGTACAACATCCGCAAGAAATACCACATACAGAGTTTTTACCTAAACAACTATGAGTCTAACAGATACTTTTAAGAGTGTCAAAGTAGCAAGTAAAAGCTTGGCACTACTATCAGACACACAACGAAATGAAATCCTAATTGCTGTTGCCGAAGCCATCGTAGATTTCAAAGAACGTATCCTTTCTGCCAATGAGAAGGACTTGGCGAAGATGGATGTCAAGAACCCACTCTATGATCGCCTGCAACTGACAGAGAAGAGATTAGATGACATTGCGGCAGACATGCGTAATGTTGCCTCACTCCCTTCTCCCTTAGGACATATCACCAAAGAGAAAATCCTACCCAACGGACTGCGACTCTGCCGTGTCTCTGTTCCCTTCGGGGTTATTGGCATGATTTACGAAGCACGTCCTAATGTTACTTTCGACGTATTCTCCCTCTGTTTTAAGAGTGGTAATGCCTGTGTACTGAAAGGTGGCAGTGATGCAGACTTGTCGAATCAAGAATCTGTAGAACTCATCCATATGGTATTGGAACGTTTTGGCGTTAACCCCGATGTTGTGACCCTGCTGCCTGCTACCCATGAGGCAACAGGTGAGATGCTGAATGCTGTCGGCTATATCGATCTCTGTATTCCACGGGGAGGACGTCGCCTCATCGATTTCGTCCGTGACACAGCACGTATTCCTGTCATTGAGACGGGTGCAGGTGTTGTCAACACCTATTTCGACATAGACGGTAATTTGGAGATGGGTAAGGCAATTATCCGCAACGCCAAAACACGACGTGTGAGTGTCTGCAATGCCCTCGACTGTCTTATCATCCATGAGAAAAGGCTGGGTGATCTATTCGATCTTATAAAGCCGTTATTAGACTATAAGGTAACGATATATGCGGATGCTCCCGCCTATCAGTTATTAACAGGACATTATCCTGACATCTTATTACACCCTGCCACAGCAGACTCTTTTGGTACTGAGTTCATGGATTATAAGATGGCTATTAAGGCTGTCGCCTCCTTGAAGGAAGCCTTAGCACATATTGACCAATACGGCTCCGGACATAGTGAGGCAATTATCACTCAGAATGAGGAGACTGCGAGAATATTCCAGCAACAGGTGGATGCCGCTTGTGTCTATTGGAATGCACCTACATCGTTTACAGACGGAGCCCAGTTCGGACTAGGCGCTGAGATTGGTATCTCTACCCAGAAACTCGGTCCCCGTGGTCCTATGGCATTAGAGGAAATCACCACTTACAAATGGCTTATCGAGGGCGAGGGACAGACACGTCCGTAATTCGAGATATCCGAATATAGAAAAATCGACAATATATGAAAAGTTTTATTAATGTAGAAGACATAGGTCCTCTGGAGAAAGCACTCGCCGAGGCACAAGAGATTAAGAGTGACCGTTTCAAGTATCAGCACCTGGGAAAGAACAAAACCCTGATGATGATTTTCTTCAATAATTCCCTGCGTACTCGTCTGTCTACCCAGAAGGCTGCAATGAACCTCGGTATGAATGTTATCGTACTAGATGTAAATGCTGGAGCATGGAAACTGGAGACAGAGCGTGGTGTCATCATGGATGGTGACAAGAGTGAGCATCTGTTGGAGGCAATCCCTGTCATGGGCTGTTATTGTGATATGATTGGTGTTCGCTCATTTGCCGGACTAACTGACCGCGAGTACGATTATGCGGAGACCGTCCTGAACCAGTTCATCAAATATAGCGGCAAACCTGTCTTTGCCATGGAGACGGCAACCGTACATCCTCTTCAGGCATTTGCTGATTTGATTACAATTGAGGAATACAAAACCGTAAAGCGTCCGAAAGTAGTGCTGACATGGGCGCCTCATTGCCGTGCCTTGCCACAGGCTGTTCCCAATTCTTTCGCCCAGTGGATGAATGCCGCTGATGTCGACTTCGTCATCACTCAACCTGAAGGATACGAGCTGGATCCTAAATTCGTAGGCAATGCTCGTATAGAGTACAACCAGAAGAAAGCTTTCGAAGGAGCAGACTTCATCTACGCCAAGAACTGGAGTAATCCTGGTGTCACAAATCCTGCAGACTATGGTAAGATTACCTCTAAGGATATGTCCTGGACTGTTGATACAGAGCATATGTCCTGGACGAATAATGGTAAGTTCATGCATTGTCTTCCCGTTCGCCGAGGACTCATTGTCACTGACGATGTCATCGAGAGTGCCAATAGTATTGTCATCCCAGAGGCTGCAAATCGCGAGATCAGTTGTTCTGTGGTTATTAAAAGAATCTTAGAGGCATTATGATATCCTTTGAATGCGACTATAACAACGGAGCACACCCGAAAGTATTGGAGAGCCTTATTAAGTATAATGGAGCTAAACCGACTCCCTATGGCTTCGATGAGTTCAGCGATCGTGCTAAAGACCGCATTCGCGAAGCTTGTGGCATGCCTGATGCCCAGATATTCTTCTTAACAGGAGGTACCCAGACAAACGCCACCACCATTGACTCCATGCTCTACCAGTATGAGGGTGTGATATGTGTGGAGACAGGACATATTAATGTTCATGAAGCTGGTGCTGTGGAATTTACAGAGCATAAGATTATCACCCTACCAGGTAATAACGGCAAGATGGCTCCTAAAGTACTTGACAAATACCTTGACAACTTTATGCATGACGGCAATAATGCACATGCGGTATTCCCTGGATTAGTGTACATCACCTTCCCTACCGAGTTAGGTACCATCTACACTGCTAAAGAACTCAACGAAATATACCAAGTATGCCAACATTACGAAATTCCTCTATATATTGATGGCGCACGTTTAGGATATGGACTCATGGCTGAAGGGAACAACATCAACCTGCCTTATCTTGCCCGTCATTGTGATGTTTTCTATATTGGCGGAACAAAGATTGGAGCTCTCTGTGGTGAGGCTGTCGTATTCACTAACCGCCGTGCTCATAAACATTTCTTCTCCATCCAGAAACAGCATGGAGCCGTTATCGCAAAAGGGGCACTTATCGGCTTGCAGTTTGAGGCATTATTTACTGACAACCTTTATTTTGACCTCTCCCATCATGCTATTGAGATGGCGATGAGGATGAAGATTATATTCCAAAAGAAAGGTGTAGAGTTCTTCATCGACTCCCCCACCAACCAGCAGTTTGTCATCCTGCCCGATGCCATCGTTGAGCAACTCTCCAAAGTGATGGAGTTCACCCATTGGGGGCAAGCTTCAGAACATCGTACCATCTGCCGCTTTGTCACCAGTTGGGCAACCACAGAGGAAGAATTGGAAGAATTAGAAAGGTTATTGAATCATGCGTCATAAGCTATCTGCGATATTCTATCAGTTAATGGCAGCCCTCCTATGGGCTGTCATGTGTTTTTTTTTCTTTCAAGAATACTATCCTTATCATTTCTTTTATAAGGAGCAGAACCAATTGTTCCTGTGGACAGGTGAATACCTCTCCACCTATTTCTACCAACCTGCATGGCTAGCCTGTTTGGTAGGTGATTTCCTGACACAGTTCTACTATTATCTATTTGCAGGAAGTACCATTCTGACAATATCCCTTCTCTTGTTGATGGGAATACTCTATCTCGCCTTCCGGCAAACAGGTCTAAAGAAAGGATGGGCATTCGGCATTGCCATTGCTATAACGACATTAGAGGCAGTCTGCCATCTGCGTTATGACTTCAGACTATCCTCCACTTATGCGATTATCGGTGCCGTCCTCCTCTTCTGCACTACCCCCAAAAAGCATTTTTGGACGGAAATTTTCGCTCCTCTTGCCTATTGGCTATTCGGCTATGGCATGTGGCTTTACCTAATACTCTCTGCTATCAAGAATTGGAAGTGGGCGGTTCCTGCCAGTGTCGTCATGCTCGTCAGCGTTTATTTTCTGAAGGGCACCTATCTGTTGACTACGGAACAACTCTATACTTATCCCGGCATCGGCAAGCTGACAACACCTAACTGGTATTTAGAGAAGCTTTTCCAAGTAGATGATGAGTACTATTTCGGCAATTGGAATAAAGTTGTCAAAGTGGTGGAAGAAGAAGAAAGTCCATCCCCTGAGATGCTGTTCTTTTATAATCTGGTTAAGGCGCAACAAGTTCAACTGCCTGAAGTACTTCTCCATTATCAGCCCAATGTCTTAGGAACATTTTATAAGATTGGACCAGACACTCCGATGTTGACGATCAAGAACATGAATGAACTATATTACGCATTGGGTGACATGACCTTCTGTGAGCGAGCCGCCCTGATGGCATGCGTCTTCTCACCTAATAACCGTAACAACCGTATGATTAAACGGTTGGCAGAGTGCAGTCTCATTAAAGGAGATACGGCTGCCAGTCAGAAGTATTTAGGACTCCTTCAGCATACTTTCGTATGGCGCAACTGGGCTAAGAACGTACCTAAGTCCAAGTTCTACGCAGAGAAAGCCCGCTTTCTGAATCAGCAGGACACGATCAGTGTATCAGACAATGCTCATTTTATCATGATGCAACTGCTCGACTCAAACCCCAAAAACGAGGTGGCTCTCGACTATATTCTTTGTAGTACACTTCTGCTGAAAGACGTGAAGAGTTTCAAACGAGACTATGACCGATACTGCTTGGAGCACCCTCGCGTCCGAAAACTCTATCAAGAGGCACTTTGTATCTGGCTTGCGGCCTCTGAGGCACCTCAGGAAGACTGGCAACGGTATATCAAAGATACGAATGTCATGCAACAGTTTATGCAATACAACCAACAACGTGGTAGTGGTCAGTTCAAGGACACTTACTGGTACTATTATGACAAAGGAAAGGCACCTCAGATATGAAATACTTACACATCCTTTTTTCTATCATCATTCTACAGGCTTTGCTTTCTTGTTCTCCGACGCCTTCGGATGTCACCAAGAGTGAGTCATTACCCTCTATCTACCCCGACTATACGGATGTGACGATCCCTGTCAATATCGCTCCATTGAACTTTCTCGTCAGGGATGATATCGAGGCAATACAAGTGACTGCTGGCACGATGACGGTGAGGGCAAGAGGAAATGAGGTGGTTTTCGATGAAGATGACTGGCGTGAGTTATTAGAGACTAATGAGGATATTAAAGTCACTGTAACCACCTTAAAAGACGGGCAATGGACAGAATACCGTTCCTTCCTCTGGCTGGTTGTCAAGGATAAAGTTGACGCATACCTCACCTATCGTCTTATTGAGCCTGACTATGAGGTATGGAACAACCTGCAAATCAAACAGCGTTGCGTGGAGAACTTTGATGAGAAAGCCTTATGCGACTATCACCTCGCCAACAACCAGTGCATGAACTGTCATGTGACGGGCAGTCAAAGCCCGAACCTCTCTATGATGTATGTGCGTGGACCACATGGCGGTGCTATTCTTAATCAGAACGGTAGACTGCGTAAACTCGCTATCAAAACCAGTGATATGATTAGTGGTTCTGTGTATTATGGTTTTTCCCCGTCAGGGCGTTACATCACTTTTTCCACTAATATCATTATCCCTACATTCCATAGTAAGGCAAGTAAGCGTCTGGAGGTATATGACTCGAAGTCGGATGTCTATGTTGCCGACTTACAAGAAAACCGCATCATACGCTCTCCTCTGTTAAGTGACAGTCTTGCCTTTGAGACTTTCCCTACTTTCTCTCCTGACGGTAAATTTATCTATTACTGTGCAGCCCAGCATGTACAGCTTCCTCAAGAGTTAAAACAACTGCAATATGCTTTGGTACGCATCCCCTTTGACGAGAAGTCAGGAACGATAGGCACTCAGGTGGACACCGTCTTCTCTGCTGCGACCCCGTCACAGCAAAAGAAACTCTCTGTCTGCCATCCCCGTATCTCTCCTAATGGCAGATATCTGGTATACACAGTTGCCGATTATGGTACATTCCCCATCTGGCATCAGGAGTCTGACCTGCAGATGATGGACTTACAGACTGGACATATCGACACAATGGCGATTGTCAACAGTTCACGCAGTGACACCTATCACTCATGGTCTAGCAACTCCCGTTGGTTGGTATTCGCCTCCAAACGTGACAATGGCCTTTATGGTAAGCCCTATTTCTGCTATATTGACCGTAATGGCAAGCCACACAAGCCGTTTGTCTTACCACAACGCTCACCATCGTTCTACGACCAGATACTGAAATCTTTCAATGCACCAGAGTTCTCTATGGGCGACATTCCCTTTGATGCCGTGGATGTGGAACGTCTGTTAAGACAAGAAGCAGAACCTTTCCATTAGTCCCCCCTATGCTGCGACCCTGTCGCAGCCTCTCGCATCCAGTCGCAGCCCTTCTCTCCTATCTGACCTTCGTCTCCACTCGCTTATCACTCATCACCTCTGAGGAAGCCTCACGAGCCTTAAAGTCTACCTTCCGTTTTGTGAAATCTGGTGTGTTAAAGGAGTAGACACTCTCATCATAATACTCCTTCGGATATCGTTGGGGTAACATAAACGGTTTTGTAAACTGTCCTTTGTCATCGACAGAGGCGAAGTAAAGACGGGAATAGAGTCCGTCATCCCGACGACTGGTGAACACTATCCAATGGGAATTGACATTCCAGTTGTGATAACTGTCTGCCCTCGGACTATTAATCTCCTCCAAAGGACGAGCCTCTCCTGTCTTCAAATCAAGCAACCACTGCTCACTCTCCTCATGCCAGATAGAGAAATAGCCATAGTCTATTAAGGTAAAGAGAAGATATTTCCCATCATAAGAAGGACGGGGCCATGTCAAACTCTTCCCCATTGCCACAGCATTAAACAAGGTATCCACATGGTCACCAAACGTACCCTTCTCTGGATCAAAGTCTATCTTACAGAGGTTATATTTCTCGTCTTTATAGAGGGTCTGCTCCTCACGTTGCTTACTTGTAATATAATACAATGTCTTCCCATCAGGGGAGAATACTGGAGAATTCTCTGCCCAGTCTGCCGTCTTCAACAACGAGTCTTCCAGAATCTCATGGGTAGCAGGATGATAGACAAACACATCAGAAGAGAGGTCTTTCACCTCTATACGCTCATGCTGTGCAATATGATATGCCTGGCGTGTCTGGTTGGTGGAGAATGCGCAATACTCACCACTGGGGTGCCAATAAGGATAGACCATCGATCCACCCAACAGGTCATTCTTTGCCTTCAGCCATTCCCTTTTACCATCTATCTGTATCATCGTAGCACCATGTCCGCCTCGAACATGGAACACGAAATGACTGGGGTCTGTACGGTTTGACATATGGCAGTTCAGACACTGTCCTGGGACATGACGGTTGTCAAAGAATGCTGTCTCGTCGAAGTTAGACAGATCTCGCTGATAGAGTCCCATGTGACTATATACCTCATAGCCAGGAGCAATACGGCGATAGGTCACACCCCATTCCTCCAAAGCATAAAGACTCACGAAAATCTTAAAGTCTTGGTATTGCAACCACTTACCTTCCTTACGGACACAGACGGTGACTGTTAACGCACCACCCTTGTTCTGCTCAGTCAACGCATGCCACTCATCGATATCAAAGTCAACAAGCTCCCCATTAGCATGCAAGGAACCTCCCTTACTCCCCGTCACCTGTGCATCGACCCTGTCGATGCCCTCCCCGATGACATTGAAGTTCAGCGGGGCGATACCCACAGGGATCGTCACACCTATATAGTCAGGATAAATGACAGGCTGCTGTCTCACCAGTACTGCGTCAACAGGCTCCTGCCGGCACCCTACAAGCCCTAACAGCCCTACCATACTTACCAACCCTATCAAAAATATCTTCCTCATCTCACACCCATAAAATAATACCATGCTGTATTCCTATATTGTCTCAATTGTGGAGCATCCTTACCTCCACTTGAATAGATATTGACGAAGTCACTGAAACGTCGCAACATCATCTCATTAACATACCCTTGTGGGGGATGCTGGTTGCGCTGGGCATAGGCAAAGACGACTGCCTCCATACAACTGCTTGGGCGATAGCCAAGATGCAGTCCGTCCACATAAATCATATAGTTCATAAACTTGTTGACGTCACGGTCAAGCAACGGATAGGCAAGCAGGTATTGCAAGGCAAGACCGTTCTGCTGGTTGTGCATCAATAGCTGACCGAATATCTTATCCAACTCTTGATCACTGAACATGAAATCATTCTTGAGACGTAACTTGCGCATTCTTCCATAGATCGGGTGCTCATTGATAGCTTTCTCATTACCTACCAATGGCATGATCCGTTTTGCCCACTGACTATAACAGAGTGTCTTCTCCAACATACGGAGATATTTACGTGCGACCTCATACTCGCCATTGACCAGATTGGTTTCAGCTAACCGCTTCACTGCACGACAGCTCTTAGCATAATTAGGGATCGCCTCCATCATCTCAAAGGCAAAGCGCTGGGCACTATTGACCAATCCTAACTGCCAATAGACTTCACCTGTCAGCATGATAGAAGAGAAGTTACGCTCGAAAGGTGGCGTCAGTCCTTGTGTCCCATTCTGATAGAAGTCGAAGAGACGGTCACCCAACTGCCCATTCATCCCCAAGGCAAGATTGGTGGCACAAACGGTCATTGGCAAATCAGGTGTCTTTTTGTCTGCCTTGGCAATAATGGCATTCCAATCCTGACAGCGCACCAAATAGTCATACTCCATCACCTCATACTTACGAGCATCGTAGAAGGAGGGACGAAGTAACAGGAATGCGCCAAAGACGACGACAGTCTCCCCTATGCCCACCCAAAGTGTTTTCTTAAAGGAGGGAACCCAATAAAGGAATATTGGTATCAACACGCATAATATCATCGTAATGAGTACCATCCAGTAGTAGACTTCTACAAACCGATAATAGTCTATTCCATAGAACAAACGGAACAAGGGGTATGGTACGAGCCATGAGCTAGCCAAGACACAGGCTATGGCATAGATGACCGTAAGGGCTCCTATCAGCAAAGCTGTCCATTTTGAATCTGCTGTCTGAAACTGACGTATCATGACCCATGCGGCAAACATCAGTACTGTAGGACCGGCAAGCCAATAGAGGAGTGGGACTAATAATATAATAAGGTACGCACGATATCGTTTCCCTATCAGCTCATAGACCCACATGGTCACTAACGCTAATATCAGGGCAACGGGAAACGTCAACAGCACGCTCTCGTCACCTAACATCAACCAGAGAGACAGGATGGGTATGAAACTCAGGGCATAATGTTCTCTTGCCATCTCACTGACACTCGCCATCAAACGCCATACCAACCGTTGAATGATGACAAAGATAACGGCAAGTACCAGCGCACCCAATAGGTGACTGATGTAGTATTGTGTCAGAAATTCTCCTATACAACGGGCAAGACCATCGGGTACAGAGAGCAACTGTCTCAGGTAGTCACCATCCATCAGGAACAGCTGATATTGCTCCTGATATGACAGCATTGCAGGACGGACAAGCCACCAGTACAGGAAGACCACTACCCCAAACAGGAGTGACACCCCTATCTTCCAATATTTACTCAACAGGCTCATTCGTATCGGCATTCATCGTTACTATCTTTCCGTCAGGATACTTACGCTGATAGGTCAAGGGAAACATTCCTTTCAGGAAATCGCCCAGTATCGTTCCTTCCATGTTCGCTGCCATAGCACGACTACGGTTCTTGTAGGCAATATGAATCTTCTGTGCCTGCTCTTTGATCTTGGCTGCCTCGATGGTATCACCCTGCTTCTTCTTGGCATCGACCAGGCGGTTCAAGGCACCATATTCTCGACGATGTGCCTCTGTCATCTGCTTCCATACCTGCAAGGAGTCATTCTGAGGGGTACCTACGGCAGAGCTGACAGTATCAATCTTCACCTCTATCTCTCCTGGCTCGGCAATGACGATCAACGGCTGAGTAGCAAAGCGGTAGTGATAGTCCAGTAGGATCTTATACATCTGCATAGAGTCTGGCGTAAACTCAAACTTACCGTCCTTGACTTCGATGCTGTCAACGGTCTCTGCCGTAGCTGGTCCTGTGAATGGAACCAAGAAGATACGCTTGCCCTCATACTGCTCACCAACTACAGTGCCATGTATCTGGCAGACATTACTTTCCTGACATCCCACAAACACCATGGCTCCAATAGCCATACACAAAAACAAAATCTTTCTCATAACGTTATTGTCTCCTATGCTGCGACCAAGTCGCAGCCCTTATTATTTTATCGCCCTTATTATTTTATCTTCACTTTCACACGCTCGTCACGGAATACTTGCCGTTGTGCCTCACGGGCGTCAAAGTCAACCTTCGCCTTCGTGAAATCAGCGACATTATACGAGTCAAACATCTCCCTGTAGAACTTCTTAGGGTTGCGCTGCGGCAACAGGAAGGGTTTCGTCACATGCCCCTGGTCATCGATAGAGGCAAAAAACAGCTGGGCAAACATCCCATTCTCCCGTTTGGAGGCAAACACAAACCAATGACTTTCGCTCGACCAGTTATGATAACTCTCCGCGTCTTTGCTGTTTACTTCTGTCAAAGGACGTGTCTTTCCTGTCTGCAGGTCCATCAACCAGAGGTCTGCGTCTGGCTGGAACACAGGGAAGTTACTGCGACTCGACACATTATACATCATCCAGCGACCGTCATACGATGGACGCGCCAAGGTATAACTGCAGTCGTCTTTCTGTCCATTCAACAGGGTATCTACCTGGTGTCCGAATTGTCCTTGAGCCTCATCAAATCCGATACGACAGATACTACACTTCACCTTCATATACTCGGCTGGTACCTGACAGCTCTTCGAGGTACTATAATAGAGGTACTTCCCGTCGTGCGAGAAGGCTGGGAATATCTCCAGATCGGTCTCTGTCATCAACTCTGGAGCAAGGATCAGCTCATCACTTCGCACATCCAGCAATACGACATTGCTGAAGTTATGATAACCCTCGATGCGCTGACCTCTGCCTACGAAGAAAGCCTGATGTACGGCATTAGTGGCATAGGCGCAAAAATTACCTGACGGATGCCAATAGGCATACGAGCCTGCTGCCTTTGTCGAGTCGGTCTTGGTGTCATACCATCGCTGTTTGCCGTCTATCTGCACCAACGTGCCACCTCCCTCTCCTCGTATCTGTAAGGTCAGACGAGAAGGGTCTGCGCGATTTGCCGTATGACAGTTCATACAACGACCAGGGACTGCGGATTCTCGTAACATCGCATACTCGTTAAAGGTATGGATGTCACGCTGATACATGCCAATATCTCCTCCCACCTCATAGCCAGGGGCTATGCGCCGATAGGTCACCCCCCAGTCGTCCAAGGCATATGGACTCACATAGATCTTAAAGTCTTGATATTGCAACCACTTACCCTCCTTACGGACACTAACGGTAACGGTCAACGCACCCCCCTTATTCTGCTCAGTTAACTGGTGCCACTCGTCAATATCGAAATCGACCCACTCCCCATTGGCATGCAAGGAACCACCCTTACTCCCCGTCACCTGTGCATCGACCCTGTCGATGCCCTCCCCGATGACATTGAAGTTCAGTGGTGCGATACCCACAGGGATCGTCACCCCTATATAGTCAGGATAAATGACAGGCTGCTGTCTCACCAGCACAGCGTCAGCAGGCTCCTGCCGGCACCCTACCAGCCCTAACAGCCCTACCATACCTACCAACCCTATCAACAACAACTTCTTCATCGCTTCATCATCCTCCTCACGTATGCTCCATACATCGACCCGGGCAGGTCACCATGCTTCTGGATACACTGTACGGCATCCTGATAACCTACTGGCATATAGGAATAACCACCATACTGTTGTGCCCACGACATATATTGCATGACACCTTGCACGTTTCCTCGCAACAGCATCTCACCAATGAAATAGTCGAGTGCCATCTTATTGTCGTGGTTGTCCATAAACAACAAACCAAATATCTTGTCTTTCTCCGCATGACTGTACAGAAAATCATTCTTGAAACGGATCTGGCGAAGCCTTCCTAACTGCGGATGGGCATTGACGCGCTGCTCACGGGTCTTCGCATCGGCAGTCACGACACGCTCTGCCTCCTCTGCCCAACCACGATAGTAGAGACTTTTCTTCAACAGGTCAATATACTTCAAGGCTGACTTATAATGACCGTTCACCAACATACACTCTACGATACGCTTGGTACACCTGCCACTCTTCTTGCCGTTCAGAATCGACTCCTGGATGTCAAACATATAGCGTTGTGCCGAGTTCACCAGTCCTAAACGATAATATGCCTCTGCGGATGGGAGGTTACTGGTCAGGTCACGCATTCTGGGCATAATCAAAGCATCATCACCACTCTGATAGAAATCGAACATCTGCTCGGCAAGCTGTCGCTTCTGCGACAGGGCAAGATTCACGCTATTCGACCAGAATGTCGTCCTGACGACATGGTCCTTGGCACGCTGGATAATCTTGTCCCATTGCTCATGACGTATCTGGTAGTCTTGCCATATCAGCTCATAGACATCCTTGTAATATCCTTTCTGGTAAGCAAACCATCCTATCACGATGATGAGTACCACCTGCCAGCAATACCACATCCACCTACCAAACCTACTCTCCCTACAATACCTACCAATCCCTACCATCACAGCCATCGCTACAGGAATCAGCCATTGCAACACAGGAATCTCCATCGGCACACGAAAGTAGGTCATCGAGAGGGTAATCATCGTCATAGGCCATTGTACCAGTATCATGGCGGAAATGAATACCATGACGGCTCCCACATACAACAGTTCCCAACTCCACTTCCAACCATTAAGAGCCACACGCAACATCGCATACAGCCACACCACAGGACCTAACAGCCAATAAATGACAGGAATCACAAGGACATCCCCTAACATCCCTACCTTCCCTACCAAACCTACGCTACCTACTAAACCTACCAACCCTACCACAAGCACCATTGCCACCGCATACGACAGCAACACACTCACATTCCCCATGTGCCACCACAGCAACACGACGGGTACGAAACTCAGCAGATAGATAGCAGATGGCATCAAGGAGGCGAATAACCGTTGCAGCAACATATAGAGCAACGCCAGCAACACAGCACCCACCCATGGATAGTAATAGAACTGCGTGATGCACTCTCCTAACCAGTCGGCAAAGCCTCCAGCCACACTCACACGCTCCCAGAAATAGTCTGTCGTCCACAAGAACAACTGATATTGCTCCTGATAGGACAAAGCATGGGGATAACCTATACCCCAAAACAGGAACACCCCGATACCCATCAGTATCGTGAGACCCCATTTCCAGTATCGTGTTAGTAGCATAGCCATATTCCTTGCAAAGGTACTAACACTTTTTGAACCTACCAAATTATTCCAGTAAAAACAAGACCGCGAGGAAAGAAGTTAGGTAAGCGTATCCGCTTTGACGCCTTGTGTTCAGCCTTGAGAGTTTGTGTCTTTGCATGTACATTCTTATTAACAATACTTCGGTAATTAAATTCTTAAAATGTTAACACTTGGCCATCGCTCCAATCA
>CALFUF010000145.1 GCA_937916405.1 uncultured Prevotella sp. | reverse complement strand
GCACGTCACTTGCCCGCAATCTGAAGGAGTATACCTTCTTCGAATATCAGGCTAACGAGGCACTGCATCTGTCGGAGCGTGAGCGTGAGGTGTTCCTGCATTGCCTTGGTGAGATACAGTCAGAACTGGAGCACGGCATTGATCGCTTGACCCGTCGTCTCATCGTCTCGAACATCGAGATATTACTCGACCATCTTTTGCGTTTCTATGAGCGACAGTTTATTACTCGTGAGATTACCAACAGCGATTTGCTCTCCCGTTTTGAACAATTACTTAAGCACTATTTTGATGGAAAGAATGCTTTGAAGAACGGTTTACCTACTGTTCGCTACTGTGCTTCAGAACTATGTCTGTCACCTAACTACTTTGGTGATCTTATTCGCAAGGAAACGGGAAAGACAGCACAGGAACATATCAAACTGCATACCCTTGAGGCAATCAAACGAGAACTCGCAGATTCAAGTAAGTCTATCACCGATGTTGCCTACGACCTTGGTTTCCAGTATCCTCAACATCTGAGCCGTTTCTTTAAGAAAGAGATGGGAATGTCACCAGCAGAATATCGCCAGCAGCAGTTGTTGAGGGATATTGCTCAGGCTTAGCCTTTCCTAAGTTTTCTGATAGATTTTCCCTTCATCATCCATCAGTAGGATGGTGAGAGACGAGTCGGGTAGGAGAGGCATGCAGTGTTGGTAACAATGGGAGATTATCGTACCTGCAAAGGCTTGCAGAAAATCGGCAGGGATTTGCTGCCACAGTTCTCTGGCGAGGGTGAGATTGGTGAGGTCGATAGGACAACCAGCCTCTTCAAGCATCGTAGCGATAAACGCTTTGTCCATCACCGTCTTTTTACTGTGCGTGTCTAGGTTTCCTGCCGCTAACTTCACTGCCTTGCCAAGCATCAGCCCCAAGGTGACGTTGGGGAACTGGAGTTCATGAGCCATCTTCAAAGTCTCGCCGATATAGTTGCCATACTCCACGAAAGCCTGTGAGGGCAGGGTGGGATAATACGTCTTCACAAAACGCTCACTCTTAGCGCCACTATTGATGACCACCCTGTCACTGCCACTTGCCTTTGCCACTTCCATACATTTACGGATGCTCTGGATGAAAGCCTCCTCAGAGAAGGGCTTGACGATACCGCTGACTCCTATGATGGAGATTCCTCCCTCAATACCCAAACGGGGATTGAAAGTTCGACGGGCTATCTCCTCACCATCAGGAACGGAAATGGTAACGGTTAATGGTTCATGGTTCATGGTTAAGGGTTCCAAATTATGACAGATCATCTGACGGGGACCTTTATTAATAGCAGGCTCACCAGGAGGGTAGTCGAAACCAGGAAGGGTAAACCGTCCTACACCTACACCTCCTTCAATGGTAAATGTTGCAGAGGGGATGACATTTGCTCGTATCTCCAGACCATTCGTCACATCAGGGTCATCACCTGCCTCCTTGAAGACGGAGACATACCCGTCACCATAGATAACAGGAACAGGAATCGTCTCACCGTCAGGCAGGATAACTGGTACTTCCGCAGGGGTCTCGTTCCTCAACAGTCGAAGGGTAGCACCTACAGCAGCGGCAGTGGCACATGTTCCAGTAGTCAGTCCACTGTGCAATGGATAGAACGCTGGTAGCAATCGCTCCACCATCCGTCGTAGTCCATGGGGACCGTTGACACTATGAAAAACAGTGGGGGTAGCAAGACGTTTCAATACGATGATACGCATCCCTCTTGCTTTTGCAGCATCCACCTTTTCTTGAAAGCCTCCCGTTAAACCACTCTCTTTCAAGAGGATCGCATCGGCATTGATATCGATAATGGAACTGTCTTCATAATATAGCAGTTGCTCGTCTGTCGCACCTTGTTCCTTGGCAAGACGGATGGATGACTTACGAGGCAGGATGCGGTAATAAACCTTGATACCCTTCGTCTCTAACGGTCTCAGTTTCGCAATCGACTGAACCCCTGTAGTGGCTAAGAGGGAATGGATGTCAGTAGGAACCTGTGTATAGTCGTCAATCCATGTCAGACGATTGTCCCTTTCAGGAAAGATACGCTCATAGCGAATAGCAGGAACTCGTAATACCTTTGCCACTGCTGCGACTGTCTCATGCAGTTGTCGGGCAAAAGGGTGGGCGGCATCCACCAGCAATTGGACACCATGCTCCCTACAGAAAGCAATCATCGCTTGCTGGTCTAACGCTCCATGTAACCGAACACCATGATGCAAAGCCACCTCTTGCTCTTCCGTCCTAGTAGAGTAATAATAGGTGGAACCAGATTCTTCCAGCACCTCCACCGCCTTGCGTCCTTCCGTTGTTCCTCCAAATACCAGTATCATTTCGAGTGCGAAGTTACGAAAAAAACTTTAAAATACTTGTTTTTCTTAATAATCCTTTGCAGTTGTAAGTCCCTATGTATTCGATGTGAAGTGCCGTTGTAACCAATCGTTGGAAGCATCCTAATCGGTTGTCGACTCCAGTCGACAGACCTGCTGACTCCAGTCGACAACCTTGCTGACTCCAGTCGACAGACCTGCTGACTCCAAGTCAGCAAGTGTTTTCCTACGCCTCGCCCTGTCTATAGAGGTGGGTGAAGTGTTTGGAATAGAGTTCGGAGAGTCCTTGGCGATTGTAAATTGCCTCACCGACTACGAGCATGGTGGTGAGGGTGAGGTTGTTGTCATGGACGATCTTCGAGAGGTCTTTCAGCACCCCACGATAGATTCTTTGGTCCTTCCATGTCAGGTGGTAGCATGCCGCAATGGGGGTGTCCCCAGGGTATTCCATCAGCAACTCACGTTGTACGTCATCCACAATAGCGGCACTCAAGAAGATACACATCGTCGACTGGCTCTTGGCAAGCAGATGCAGTTGCTCTTTTTCCGGCATGGGGGTACGTCCCTCGCCACGGGTCAGGATGATGGTCTGTGTGCGCTCTGGGATGGTGAACTGACTACGCAGTTCTGCGGCAGCGGCAAGGAAAGAGGAGATCCCCGGGGTGATATGATAGTCCATCCCCTCACGGTCGAAGAACGCCATCTGTTCTTGGATAGCACCAAAGATACAAGGGTCACCCGTATGCAGTCGGACGATGAAATGTCCTTTGTCGTAATGCTCCTTCATCAACGCACACTGCTCCTCCAAGTTCATGTCGGCAGAGGAGCGAACGACAGCACCAGGCTTATGGCACTCCGTCAGTTCACGAGGTACAAGACTGCCTGCATACAAGATCAGGTCGGCACGCTCCAGCATCTTCCGTCCTCGTACACTGACCAAGTCGGGGTCACCAGGACCAGCACCCACGATCTCGATATGTCCCTTTTTCTCCCTCAGATGATTATAATCGATGGCAAGGGCAGCCGTCCAGTTTTTGCCTTTCACCTTAGGCATAATCAGTTTACCATGGTTAGAACCAAGGATAGCGGCAGCCTCGCAGACACTGGGAGTACCCACGTGTTTTGCCACGATGTCACTCGGATGAGGTACGTCGACCTTTGCCAACTCCTCAGCGGTAAAGAACACCACCTCCTCACCATAATCATCCTCTAAGACTTCGATAAACTCCTCATCCTCTTTCACATCGATGGTACAGTAACGATGCGAGCAGGGTAATATACCCCTGTCGGCAAACGCCTGGTCTATCTCGTCATAGATACACTCGTAATCATCGGGGTGATTGGCAAGTCCGAAACCTATCGTACCTACCATCGGAACGTATTGCAGAGACAATATCTCGTCAGGTGCGTAGCGGATAAAGGGAGATACGATAATGACGAGTTTGTATTTCTTAGGGTCAGCCTCACATATATCGTTGATGATGGTGACATGGTCGGGTAGGGTACGCTCCAGATAGTCCGTACCCTCGTCACGTACCTCTAATAACAAAGCAGTGGGCTGGCGGTTGACGAAAGCGAAGATGCAGTCGTTCATGTCATCATCAGTGGCAAGGGGCCAGTCGAAACGTTTCTCGAAGGTGTCGAGCGCCCACAGTCCGGCATTGTCACTCTGGGTAGTGATGACTGGTTTTGCACCCAACGCTCCTGATACCTGCAGTGTGAGGTCGTTAGCACCACCAACATGTCCAGACAATACAGACACAACATGCTGTCCGAAGGTGTCGACACAGACCACGGCAGGGTCCTCATGCTTGTCTTGAATATAAAGAGCGATAGTACGGACACAGATGCCCATCGCACCAATAAAGACAAAGGCATCAAACTTCTTCCATTGTTTACCAACCTCTGTGCGTTGAATGACCTGGGCTCGTAATTCCCTTTGAAGGATGTCGGCTATCTCCTGTCCTGCGTCACTAATCTGGATAATCGCTATTTTCTGCATTTTAGAATTGTTATGGGGTGATTGTCGTTAAGTTGAATTCTGATAGGCGGTTCTTGCTTGAGACCTAAAGCCGCACATGCCTCGTCCCATAGTTGATGACTGTCTGTAGTCACTTTTGGAGCGACAACACTATTCATCACGATACATCCGTCGTCCGCAAGAACGTCCACTACATGCGTCATGATCTCATTCAATTTGCCCCCATGTCCACCAATGAAGACGGCATCAGGGCGTGTCTTGCTTGTTGTCATGACATGACTGCATACGGAGCAGAAGTCGCCCATGTGGATGTTGATACCTGGGGCACCAAACCGTCGCATGTTCTCTTGGATGATGGTCTCACACTCAGGACGAATCTCAAAAGCATCGATGTGCAGATGGGGGAACTGTAGACGAGCCTCGATGGAGATGCTGCCCGTGCAGAAACCAATGTCCCATAGTACATGCTTATGAGGTAAGTCGAGTGCCTGTAAGGTCAACAGGCGAATGGGCATCTTAGTAATCATCTTCTCCCTACCGTCAAGGAGGGAAAACGAACTGTCTGGAATACCGAAGGGTTTAGTTGGGAGTTGAGAGTTGAGAGTTGAGAGTATAAGGCAGTTGGGCTGGGTGAATTCGCAATGGATGGCTTCTTCGAGGGAGAGGGTCGTCACCTTTTCCTTGGCAGGATGACCTAAATGCTCTCCGACAGTCATCTGATATTGCGTATAGCCATAGTCCAGCATGCGTTGGGCAATAGCAGCGGGAGTATGCTCCTTGTCTGTCAATACCCCCATCTTCTGAGTCCGTTCTATTAAGGCACGGTCAAACTCCTGCCAAGGGCGACCCGTCAGTGAGGCGATACGCATGTCATGGTAGGGCATCAGCAAGCGATGGGCAAGTGCCTGCAGGGAGTTGAAAGTAGGGTAGACCACTATCTCCGCCTCTGGCATCTTGCGCTGGATAGTATTGGCAAAACCGAAGAACAAGGGGTCGCCACTGGCGAAAACGATGAGACATTGAACATTGAGCATTGAACATTGAATATTGTATTGCTCAAAGACGGCATCAAGGGGAACGGTAATGTCAATCCATTGGGCATCGGCAGGCAGGAAAGGAGCGACAATCTCGTGATGTCGCTTACCACCAGAGAACACCTTCCCGCTCTTGATCATCTCCATGATTTCAGGAGGAAAGAACGGTGTCGGGTTGTCGGATATGCCAATGACGATAAACTTCAATTCTTCAATTTTTCAATTCTTCACAGGTCCCTTCCCGGTTTTAGTTGTTCCGCATCATCAAAACAAAGGATGGCGTTACAGAGTGTGGCAGCGAGATTACTGCCCCCCTTGCGTCCTTCCACGATGATCTTGGGAATATCCTTGAACGGTTTCACCATGTGTTTCGACTCACAGACATGCACAAAACCGACTGGTGCCGCAATGATACCAGAAGGATGTACCTTGCCTTTACGTATCAGTTCACAGAGTTCCATCAAAGCCGTCGGAGCATTGCCGAAGGCAAAGAGCGCATCAGGATGCTCCTCGACGGCGAGGCGGATGCCAGCCTGTGTACGGGTAATCTCCTCAGAGGCAGCCATCTCTGCCACCCGTGGGTCATGCAGGTAACAAATAGCCTCTACGCCTAAGCGTTCTAAGGCTCCCTTCCGAATACCACTGGTCACCATGGTCACATCCGTTACAATCGTTTTCAAGGTTCCGTTTTTCACCTTATTATATAATGTCTCCACCGCACCGTCGTCTGTATAGAGAATCTTCTCCATCTCAAAGTCGGCAGTGGTATGGATGGCATGCAAAAGTGCCCATTTATGGTCGAGGGGAATCTCCTTGTTTTGCAACTCCGACTCAATCCGTCGGAAACTCTGAATCATAATCTGCTGTCCTGGTTTTTCATGAGAAGCGAGAGGTGAGGGGTGAGAGGTGAGGTAATACCCACGAGGGGTGATGATCTTCCCCTCATCGATATAAGATTGAGAGTTGCCTATCAAGATGACCGTAAACATATCCACGTCCTCTGGATTGAAGTCACGAAGGGTTGTCACCTTCACCTCCTGTTCGGGTCTGCCAGCCTGACGGACATAGCCGACAGGAGTCTTGGGCGGACGTTCTTGCAGGAAGAGTTCTTGCAAACGGTATAACTGCCAGTAGCGTCCATGACTCTTGGGGTTGTAGATTGCCGTGACGAAATCACCAACAGCGGCAGCACGGATGCGTCGCTCTATCGTTTCCCATGGTGTCATTAAGTCGCTGAGGGAGATGACACATAAGTCATGTCCGATGGGAGCGCCCATTAATGAGGCTGCTTTCTGGAAGGCGGAGATACCAGGCAGGGAACATATCTCGATATCAGCATCCCGCTCTTTCCGCATCTCATAGACGAGGGGGGTCATACCATAGATGCCAGCATCACCAGAGGAAATCACTACCACCGTCTTACCCTGTTCCGCCAGTTCAAAAGCCTGTTCGGCACGTTGGCGTTCCTTCTTCATCCCCGTGTCGATACACTCACAACCCTCACGGACGTAAGACTTGATAAACTGGAAATAATACTGATAGCCTACTATCACGTCAGCCTGCTGTACGGCATCAAGCACGGCTGGGGTGATGTCCTCTTTGCTACCAGGACCGATTCCAACTACAATAATTTTCTTCATATCTGCTGCAAAGTTACAAAAAATGATTAATTTTGCACCATAATAGCATAAAAAGATGAGACGAATTATTCTGATTACGGGTGGACAGCGTTCCGGTAAGAGTCAGCAGGCAGAACAGTTGGCATTGAGTCTGTCAGCCACTCCTGTCTATCTTGCTACGGCACATATCTGGGATGACGAGTTCCGGGAACGGGTACGTAAACATCAGGAACGCCGAGGTCCTCAATGGACGAATATCGAGGAGGAGAAACTGTTGAGCCAGCATGATGTGACTGGTCGTGTCGTCGTGATCGACTGTGTGACGTTATGGCTAACGAATTTCTTCTTCGAGAACAATGATGTCGACCAGACGCTGGAGACTGTCAGAGACGAGTTCGACCGTTTCACCTCACAAGATGCGACTTTTATATTCGTCACCAACGAGATCGGGAGTGGCGGTGTCAGTGAGCATGCGATACAACGGAAGTTTACCGATCTGGAAGGATGGATGAACCAGTACATTGCCGCAGCGGCAGATGAAGTCATACTGATGGTTAGTGGAATACCTTTGAAAGTAAAATGAGAACATTTAATATACAGCCTATAGACAGGACGCTTTGCCCCTCTATACAAGAGAAGATTGACAATCTAAACAAGCCCAAGGGCTCCTTGGGCCGGCTGGAGGAACTTGCCATGCAGATCTGTCTGATACAACAGACACTGTCACCGTTCTTATCTCATCCCTGCCATCTGCTATTAGGTGGCGATCATGGTATAGAGCGGGAGGGTGTCAGTGTGTCACCTCGTGAAGTCACTTGGCAGCAGATGATTAATTTTACTCATGGAGGTGGCGGTGTGAATATGTTCTGTCGGCAACATGGTTTTAAGTTGCGCATCGTTGATGTGGGTGTAGATTATGACCTGTCAAACGTTTCTGGAATCATAGACCGAAAGATTGCACGAGGGACGAAGAATTTCCTTTATGAACCAGCCATGTCGGAAGAGGAGTTTTGTCAAGCGATAGAAATAGGTGTCTCATTAGTTGATGAATGTATCGCAGAGGGATGTAATGTTCTCTGCATTGGAGAGATGGGCATAGCCAATACCTCTCCATCAAGTATATGGATGCATCTGTTCTGTCACATACCTTTAGATGACTGTGTAGGAGCAGGGGCTGGTCTTGACAATCCGGGTATTCGCCATAAGTATGAGATATTAAAGAAATCGATAGAGCATGCAACCCCGTCATTACATAGTGATGAGGATATCCTTCGCTATTTTGGTGGCTTTGAGATGATAGTCGCTGTTGGTGCCATGTTAAGAGCCGCAGAGTGTCATGTGATTGTACTGGTGGATGGCTTTATCATGACCGCTTGTGCCTTAGTCGCCATTCGTCTGTATCCCGAAAGTCAGTCATATATGATTTTCACTCATTGTGGTGACGAGGGAGGACATCGGAAGATGCTGGATGCGATGGGTGTCTCTCCATTGCTGAGACTTGGTTTCCGTCTTGGCGAGGGAACGGGAGCCTTGTGTGCTTTTCCTATCATCGATTCGTCTGTAAGGATGATTAATGAAATGAATAACTTCGATAAAGCTCAAATCACTAAATATTTTTGATATGGAGATACCCATCGACCAAACCCGATTCTACGACCGCATCTGGGCTGCGTTTATCTATTTCACCCGACTACCATTCTGGCGAATCTACGAGCCTCCCAAGGAATGTTATAAGACTGTGGTGGAGCATTGGCCCCTGACAGGTTGGTTGACAGGTGGTGCCATGGCTGCCACTTTGTTTGTAGGTAGTATGTATCTGCCTTATCTTGTCGCTGTCATTATCGCTATCATCGTCCGTTTGTTGATAACAGGGGCGTTGCATGAGGACGGTCTGGCTGATTTCCTTGATGGTTTTGGTGGGGGAGGAAGGGACCGCCAGCGAATCCTCGACATCATGAAAGACTCGCGGATTGGCACTTACGGTGTGTTGGGACTTGTCTTCTATGAGTTGTTATTAGGTGGCATTCTCTATTCGTTGCCACCAGAAACAGCAGCGTTGGCTATCTTTGCCGCTGACCCGTTCAGTAAGATGGTCACCAGTCAACTGGTCATGATGATGCCTTATGCCCGTAAGGAGGAAGAGGCGAAGTCGAAAACTGTCTATCGGAAAATGGAGTGGGTTGCTGGCATTAGTATTACCATTCAGGGACTATTGCCGATGGTGGTCTTCCTCTATCTGACCCGTCTGCCATGGACTATGATAGTCTTTATGCCTTGCATCGTCATGTATTTCCTCTATCTGCTTATCCGTCATCGTCTGCAAGGGTATACAGGTGATTGTTGCGGTGCTGTTTGCCTGTTGGTGGAGTTGACCGTCTACTTGATAGTCTGCTTGTTAGTAGCGAATCCCATAGTATAAGACCATCAGGCAAATCATGAGTATCTCAGCCATCCGATTGACAAGGGTGGCTTTTTTCATATCGTCAGTATGGAGCGGTCGTTCATAATCACCAATATAGGGTTTGTCGAAACGTTCTCCGAAATAGTCATGGGGACCTCCGAAGCGACAGTTCAGGATTCCCGCGAGGGCTGCCTCGGGATAACCACTGTTAGGACTGGCATGCTTGTCTCCATATTTCCATACGAAAGAGAATAGACGCAACTTGCCGGAAACCAGAATCATCAATAGTGCAGAGAGACGGGCAGGGATATAATTGGCGATGTCATCGATATGGGCAGCCCAGCAACCAAATTCCTTATAACGTTCTGTATGGTAGCCAATCATGGAGTCGAGGGTGTTCACCATCTTATAAGCGAGCATCCCTGGTGTCCCTAATACGGCAAGCCAGAGCAAGGGGGCTATCACCCCATCACTTAAGTTCTCAGCCAGTGTCTCAAGGGCTGCAGTCCTCACCTCTTGGGCAGACAACTCGGAAGTGTCTCTACCTACAATCCGGGCTACTTGTCGGCGTCCGTCATCTAGCGACTTGTCAAGGGCAATGAATACTTGTCGCACTTCACGGATAAGGGTGGTACCTGCTAAACAGAAAAAGATAATGATAATATTGAGGATGGGAAGGTAGGTGGTGATAGCAAGTCCTATCACGTATACGAAAATAATAAGGGTAATGGCTGTCAAAGCACCTTTTAGCATACGGTGTGAGCATTGATTAAGATGATGTTCGCACCATGCAATCATCTTCCCAAACCATACCACAGGATGAGGAAGCCAAGTCGGGTCACCCAATAATAAGTCGAGGAACCAACCTCCTAAAAGGGGTAATATGGCAAAGAGGACCTCAGGCATGATCTCGTAAAATCTTGTAGACCTGGGCAACATCTACATACTGACGGATATGTGCTGCCAAGCGATTGTATTGTTCTTCTTTGAAATCATGATAATCGAAGGAACGGTTGCTCTCCGTCAGTTTATCGGCAAAGGGGTGCAATAACTTGTCAATGAAAGCGACATTGTCGAGAATACCGTGAACATAGGTACCCATACAATGGTCGTCCACTTGATAGCCGTCTACAGTACCATCATCCAGATGCAGCAGTGGAGATGCTTCTTCTAACGGCATCGTTGTACCTTGATGGATCTCGTAACCTTTTCCATACTCACAGGTCACTTGTCTGGTCTTCTTCTCACCGTCAATAATCGTCGTGACTGGTAATAATCCTAGTCCGGGAATACGCTCGATATCACCTTCCGTATGGTGGGGGTCACATACCTCGCGTCCCATCATCTGATAACCTCCACAGATGCCTAGAATAGTGGCACCACGACGGCGTGCCTTCACAATAGCTTCCGCCATGCCATGACGGCGAAGATGATAAAGGTCGTCAATAGTAGACTTGGAACCAGGTAGGATAACGATATCCGCATCTTCCAGGTCTGACGCATTGCTGGCATAATAAAGATGAATGCGGGAATCTCGCTCTAATACATCGAAATCGGTGAAGTTGCTCATGTGTCGGAGAAGGACCACAGCACAGTTAAGTGTGGCGCTTTGGGCGTGATGTGCTTTGTGTTCTAACGACACACTGTCTTCCTCTTCAATGTGGATGTCAGTGTAGTAGGGAACTACTCCTAAGACAGGAATATGACAAAGATCTTCTATCATCTTAACTCCCTCTTGGAAGAGTTGAATGTCACCACGGAACTTATTGATAATGATTCCCTTAACATACTTTCTTTCTTCCTCAGTAAGCAGCATGATGCTACCGTAGACACTTGCGAAAACACCACCTCTGTCTATGTCGGCAACAAGGATAACATCAGCACCGGCATACATCGCCATCGGCATATTTACCAAATCGACTTTCCGGAGATTGATCTCAGAAATACTTCCGGCTCCTTCCATGACGATGGGGTTATAATGGGACGATAGACGGTCGAAAGCCTCATGGACAGCTTGGCGCAGATGGTCCCTTCCCTCATCACGGAAATAACTACCTGCCGACTGGTTGCCGACTGGTTTGCCATTGAGTACTACTTGTGAGGTATGGTCGGATTGAGGCTTTAATAATATAGGATTCATATCCGTATGACAAGGTATTCCTGCTGCTTCTGCCTGGACCGCTTGGGCACGACCTATCTCCAAACCCTCGGGAGTAGCATAGGAGTTAAGGGACATATTCTGCGCCTTGAAAGGAGCAGGATGATAGCCGTCTTGCAGAAAGATACGACAGAAACCTGCGGCAATCACACTCTTGCCCACGTCACTGCCAGTTCCTACGAACATCAAAGGATGTAATCTCTCACTCATCGCTCAACCAAATATAAATGCGTATAACTTGCCAATACATTCTTATATCTTATGACTGGTGTGTCAACAGGATTGCCTTTGGCATCATAGACTTGGGTGATGCTAGGGGGATTCCCGTCTAAGAATTGGGTGTAGTGGAACTCGTGTCCTCTATATTCTTTCCCATCTAACACGAATCGTCGGTAGCCTAATGATAATTTGCGGTCTTCTATTCTGGCGGTAATCCGATATGGTAGTACACCACACATCTTATACTCACCGTCATCTGTCACGATGGATTCACAGAGATACATCATCCCTCCACATTCCGCAAAGATATGTCCGCCTCTCTCGGCATAATCTTTGATAACCTTGCGGGTTGTCTCCGCCTTGACTAATGATTCCAAATGCTTCTCTGGATAACCACCAGGGAGATACAACAAATCAATCCCTTCCAGATTAGGAACTTCTGTTTCCGGGTCGAAGAAACGGACTTGTTGGAAAGAGTCAATCACCTCTTGATAGAGAAAGGAAAACGACTCTTTGTTTCTTGCTATCATAACGTTAACAACTTTTCCCATCTCACTTTCTGTTCTAATAAATGAATCAACTCCGGACTTTTCTGTATCTCGCTAAAATCTAGTCCCAAATAACGGGATGCTTGTTCTAAAGAGGTATTTTTGGGTAAATAGCCGAGACATTCCACACCGACCTCCTCACATACCTCTTGTAGCATCCTGTAATGTTTCTCTGATCCCACCTTATTATATATAACACCACCAAAGCGTAGGTCGTTACGGAAATGAAGGAAGCCAGATAACAATGCCGCCGTAGAATAAGCAGCGGATTTGGCGTCAACTACTAAGACAATGGGGATATCCAGAATACGGGCAATCTCAGCCGACGAGCCTTTGTCCTTGTCATAGCCGTCAAAGAGTCCCATCATTCCTTCTACGATACAGACATCAGCGTCTTGTCCATAGCGTTCAAAGAGTTCACGGACATGTTCTGGTGTTGCCATAAACGTGTCTAGATTGACAGAAGGCCTGCCACAAACTTTTGCATGAAACTTGGTATCGATATAATCAGGTCCACACTTAAAAGGCTGCACCAGATAACCCTTCTGTACCAATAATGCCATCACTCCTCGGGCAATGGTTGTCTTGCCTGAGCCACTATGTGGTGCCGCTATCAGAAACTTTGTCATCAATGTGCAAAGGTAGTCTAAATTGAGATAAAAAGCAAATATTTTTGCAATAATCGTATACATTTAGTAACTTTGCAGCATGAAAGTATACGACATATATATATTCGATCTTGATGGTACTTTACTTGATACCCTGCAAGACCTAGCCTCATCAGTTAACCATACTCTTCGTCAATATGGATTGCCAGAACATTCGACAGATGATATCCGACGTTTCGTGGGTAATGGTGTCCGTCTGTTGATGGAACGTGCTGTCCCTGGAGGTGCTGGCCATCCTGATTTCGAGCGTATCTTTTCCACCTTCCGAGAATATTATATGGCACATTCCCTTGATACGACAAAACCATACGAGGGTATACCTGAGATGTTGCATACTCTCAAATCTCGTGGGGGGAAGTTGGCTGTAGTCAGCAATAAGATGATGGCCGCCACACAAGAACTGATTGCCCATTTCTTCCCAGAGATAGATGTGGCTATCGGGGAACATGAGGAAATGGGTATCCATAAGAAACCAGCTCCTGATACGGTCTTCGAGGCGATGCGACAATTGGGGGTTCCTGTTCCTTTCCCATCCAATATCTCTGCTGTTTATGTAGGAGACAGCGATGTGGATATCCAAACGGCTCGGAATGCGGGAATTCCCTGTATGAGTGTCCTGTGGGGCTTCAGGGACCGTACCTTCCTTACCACACATGGTGCAACTACTTTTGTAGAGCGTCCGGAGGAATTGTTAAGTTTCGATGAGAAATAATACAAATAAATTTGGTGGTTTAATAAATTTATACTAATTTTGCAAACGAATAGGCAATCTGGTGGTTGATGCCGCCTGATGTAAGGGAATCTGGTGAGAGTCCAGAACTGTACCTGCAGCTGTAATCCTCTTTGGATGGTTTGCTTGTATAACGCCACTGACGAAAGTCGGGAAGGTAAAGCAGACTGAGGAAAGTCAGAATACCTGCCTATATTAAATTAATGTACGCACGCACAGGAAAATGCGTTAGCGTGAATCAAACAGAAGTAATGAAAAGATTTCTGACGGTAGGAATACTGGCTATGTATGCTTGTATGACTGTCAGTGCGCAAAGTAACATTTGGCGTAATGACAGTTTACAAGAGGTCGTGGTAACAGGAACAGGTACACAGCATCTGCTCAAAGATGCTCCTGTACAGACAGAGGTTATCAGTGGTAGGCAACTACAGCAGTATGCTGGCAAGAGTATTGAGGATATCCTCTCTGGATTGACTGCAAGCTTCGCTTTCAACGAGAATGATATGGGCTCGCAGATGCAAATGAACGGATTGGGCAATAACTATATCCTTGTGCTGATTGACGGCAAGCGCCTGCATGGTGACGTTGGTGGAGAGAATGACCTGTCGCTCATCGATCCGCACAACATTGAGAAAATAGAAATTGTCAAGGGCGCATCGAGTGCACTTTATGGCAGTGATGCGATTGCTGGAGTCATCAATATCATCACTAAAAAGCACCATGAGGCGTTCATGGTAGAGAACACTACACGCTATAGCCGTTATCATGATATCAGACAGCATAATGGCATTGGGATAGCCGTCGGACAGTTGAAGAGTTATACAAACTTCCAACTTCAACACTCTGATGGATGGCAAAATACAGCAACTGAATATACCCCATCATCTGCTGCTCCCATTACGGACTCACGAAACAAGACTGTTAATGAGCATACGAACTGGCAGATAGCAGAACAATTGACATGGACACTATCGCCACGATTGGAGTTGTGTGCCTCTGGCTCATATTATCAAAAGGGAATCTATCGCCCACAAGGTAAGTATGCCAAATATGATGTCAAGAACTTCGATTTGAAATACCGCAACGCCTCACTGGCAGTGGGTGGAAAATGGACGACAGCCGCCAAAGATGTCATAACATTGGATATTGACTGGAATAAGCATGCCTATTATCATGCCTTCACAGCCACGACTTTGGCAGAAGGGTTCGACAATCAAGGGCTGCTGATTCTTGACTATCCCTATTTTGCTGGTCAAAAGACTCTTCAGAGCAATCAGGAGCGTACGATGCTACATCTGAAGGGTGTCTTTACACTGCCACATCAGCATAGGATGAGTACAGGCTTTGAGGCACGTTATGATTATCTGGAAGCACCTACAAGTATTGAGGGAAAGACAGCCAACGATAATACAGAGGCACTCTATGTGCAAGATGAGTGGCACCATACCTTGGGCAGTGAGACGATAGTACTGCATCTCACACCAGGTCTGCGTCTGAACCGCAATGAGGGCTTTGGTTTCCGTCTGACTCCCAAACTGTCTACCATGTTGGCGATAGGCGACTTTCGTCTGCGTGCCTCATGGAGCCAAGGCTTTAAGACACCGACGTTGAAAGAGACTCACTATCGCTACATCCGTGAGATGAGCAGCATTGTAC
>CALFUF010000144.1 GCA_937916405.1 uncultured Prevotella sp. | reverse complement strand
TACCACCCGTGAGATTATGCTGCTGGAGTTCTCCAGCAGTATCATGTGTCTGATATTGGCTGGTAAGGTGGGCTCTAACATCGCCTCTGAGATTGGTACGATGCGTGTGACCCAGCAGATTGACGCCTTGGACATCATGGGTATCAACTCGGCAAACTATCTGATACTCCCCAAGATTACGGCAATGCTGACCATCATGCCGATCCTGGTGGTATTCTCCTCTGCGATGGGTATCATGGGAGCCTATGGCACTGCCTATATCGGACATATTATCGTGCCCGATGACCTGACATTAGGACTGCAACACTCTTTCCAGCCGTGGTTTGTGTGGATGAGTATCATCAAAAGTCTGTTCTTCGCCTTTATCATCTCCGCAGTCCCCTCCTATTTCGGGTATACGGTAGAAGGTGGCTCCGTGAATGTGGGAAAGGCATCAACGGATGCTGTTGTATGCTCGAGTGTCCTCATCCTATTCTCTGATGTATTCCTAACACAATTGCTGTCATGATAGAAGTAAAGAACCTTTGCAAGAGCTTTGACGGTGTGGAAGTGCTGAAAGACATCAGTACGGTGTTTGAGAATGGCAAGACCAATCTCATCATCGGACAGAGTGGCAGTGGTAAGACGGTACTGATGAAGAACCTCGTAGGACTGTTTGAGCCTACCAGTGGACAGGTGCTTTACGACGGACGTGACTTCGTGGCAATGTCGAAGCAGGAGAAGATTCTGATGCGTCGTGAGATGGGAATGATTTTCCAGAGTGCGGCACTCTTCGACTCGATGACGGTATTGGAGAATGTGATGTTCCCTCTCGATATGTTTGCCCCCATGACTCTTCGTGATCGCACAAGACGAGCACAGGAGTGTCTGGACCGCGTCAATCTGGTGAATGCTGAGGACAAATATCCTGGTGAGATCTCTGGTGGTATGCAGAAGCGTGTCGCTATTGCCCGTGCTATCGCCCTGAATCCTAAATACCTTTTCTGCGACGAGCCAAACTCAGGACTGGATCCCAAGACATCATTGGTGATTGACGACCTGTTGCATAGTATCACACAGGAGTTCAACATGACAACGATTATCAACACCCACGATATGAACTCCGTGACAACGATCGGAGAGAATATCATCTTTATCTACGAAGGACATAAGGAATGGCAGGGTGTCTCCGCTGACATCATGGGGTCTACCAACAAACGGTTGACTGATTTTATCTTCGCCAGTGAGTTGCTGAAAGAGATGCGAGAGGTGGTCAATGCGACTAACGCATCTTCCACTGCCCATCACGCTGCACCATCGGGACAGTAATCTCCTCTTTCACAGAATCCTTAAAATGAAGGAGTAAGAAAGCATGCATCAGTTGTTGTGTGCTGTCACATCGTGCATTAGACAGGGTTACTGTAGCTATCCCTCCGTGCATCTGTTCCAAGGTTTGCTTGTATTGCTGACATGCTGTCACCATCTGGGAACGATAGTCACTGGGGATAGAATCCATATCTGCCTTCCCCTTCAGGAAACCCTCATAGTCTTCCGCAAGTAAACGGTCATAATATTCTTTTGCTGCCATACCAGCCTGTTCCTCTGGAGACTGTTCTTGTTGGGAACAGCCACCTATCAATAACAATAATGATATCAGTAACAAAAGACTCTTCCTCATTTCTGTCGGACAAATACGTTAATAGGGGTTCCTGTCAAGGTCCAGTTGTCACGCAACTTATTCTCCAAGAAACGCCTGTAAGGCTCTTTCACATACTGTGGAAGATTGGCATAGAACACAAAGGTGGGAATCTGGGTGTCTGGTACCTGAGACACATACTTGATCTTGATATACTTTCCCTTGATGGAGGGCGGTGGCGTTGCCTCTATCAATGGCAGCATCACCTCATTCAACTTAGAAGTACCTATCTTGATCGTACGATTCAGATAGACTTGCTTTGCCGTCTCCAAGACCTTGAAGATACGCTGCTTCGTGACAGCAGAGGCAAAGATAATGGGGAAGTCTACGAAGGGTGCCATACGGTTGCGGATGGCATTCTCGAAGGTCTTGATGGCTATCTGTGACTTGTCTTCCACCAAGTCCCACTTGTTGACGACGACAACCAGCGACTTGTTGTTCTTCTGAATCAACTGGAAGATATTCATATCCTGAGCCTCGATACCACGGGTAGCATCTATCATCAGGATGCAGACATCAGAATTCTCAATAGCACGGATGCTACGCATCACACTATAGAACTCCAAATCCTCCGTCACCTTGTTCTTACGACGGATACCTGCCGTGTCGACCAGATAGAAGTCGAAACCGAACTTGTCATATTTCGTATAGATAGAGTCACGGGTGGTTCCCGCTATCTCTGTCACGATATTACGGTCCTCACCTATAAAGGCATTGATAATGCTCGACTTACCGGCATTCGGACGACCAACGACGGCAAAACGGGGGGTGCCATCCTCAATGTCATCCACCTCATCGGTCTTGAGCTTGGATAGCACATCATCCAACAGATCGCCCGTCCCACTTCCTGTGGCGGCACTGATACAATAGGGATCACCCAGTCCGAGTTTATAGAACTCATACTGTCCGTAAAGGTCTTTACCG
Source organism: uncultured Prevotella sp. (assembly GCA_937916405.1). Taxonomy (GTDB): domain Bacteria; phylum Bacteroidota; class Bacteroidia; order Bacteroidales; family Bacteroidaceae; genus Prevotella. Next base: position 4,458 of record CALFUF010000144.1, on the reverse strand, counting down.
TCATCTGCCTTATTAGCAACCAACAGAACTGGGAGTTTGGAACGGCGAAGAATCTGTGCGACATCTACGTCAAGATCGGTGACGCCATTCTTGATATCCACCAAGAACAGCACTAAGTCGGCTTCCTCTGTAGCGACAACTACCTGTTTACGAATCTCCTCCTCAAAGATATCATCACTATTGACGACCCATCCGCCAGTATCTACCACTGAGAACTCACGACCATTCCACTCGCACTTGCCATACTGGCGGTCACGAGTAGTACCTGCCTCGTCGCTCACAATGGCACGACGAGAGTTGGTGAGTCTGTTAAATAAGGTGGACTTGCCGACATTCGGACGTCCAACAATCGCTACTAAGTTTGCCATACTTTATTCTTTATTCTGGATTATATCCAAATGAATCCAATTCTTTCTGTGACGAACGCCAATCCTTGTCAACCTTCACAAAGGTTTCCAAATAGATGGGTTTGTCAAAGAACTTCTCCAAAGCCTTACGCGCTTCAGTACTTACCTTCTTCAAGGCGACACCCTGATGACCAATGATAATACCCTTCTGACTGTCACGCTCCACATAGATAACCGCATTGATATGGATGACTTTCTCCGTCTCCTTGAAACGCTCCACCCGCACCTCTACGGCATAGGGTATCTCCTTGTCGTAATAGAGCAGAATCTTCTCACGGATAATCTCCGATACAAAGAATCTTGCCGGCTTATCCGTCAACTGGTCTTTGTCAAAATAGGCAGGACTCTCTGGCAACAACTCCTTGATGCGTTTCAACAAGATGTCCGTACCAAACTTGTTCTTTGCCGAGATGGGGAGGATTTCCGCATGGGGTAATAGCGTGTGCCACTTCTCCACAATATCATTTAGCCTAGCCTGACTAGAATTACTAGAAACACTAGATCTACTAGAATTACTAGATTCACTACCAAGTTCATCTATCTTGTTAATCAGCAAAATAACAGGAATAGACATCTTCTGCACCTTCTCCAGAAAATCCATGTTCTTCTCAGGATTCTCCACCACATCTGTGACATAGAGCAATACATCAGCATCCTGCAATGCTGACTCGGAGAAAGCAAGCATTGACTCCTGCAACTTGTAGTTGGGCTTCAACACACCTGGGGTATCACTGAACACTATCTGTGAATCATCGGTATTCACAATACCCATGATACGATGCCGGGTGGTCTGTGCCTTAAACGTCGCAATCGAAATACGCTCACCAACCAACTGGTTCATGAGCGTACTTTTACCTACATTGGGATTTCCAACGATATTTACGAATCCTGCTTTATGCATGGTCTTTTCCGTCATATGCCCATCGATAGAAACTTGCTCCGTGAACAAATCCTGCTCCAAAGGCGGTGAATATCATATTATCACCTTTCTTCAGCAGATGCTCATTCTCCCATAATGCTAACGGTATCGTCGCAGCGGAGGTGTTACCGAAATGCTCAATGTTCACCATCACTTGCTCCATGGGAAGTTCCAGACGCTTTGCCACTGCCTCGATAATACGCATATTTGCCTGATGAGGTACTACCCACTGGATATTATCCTTGTTCAGACCATTACGCTCGGCTATCAAAGCACAGTCGTCACTCATATTTGTCACAGCATAACGGAATACCGTACGCCCCTCCTGATAGAGATAATGTAAACGATGGTCTACTGTGAAATGACTCGGAGGACATACAGAACCACCTGCTTTTAAGTGAAGGAAAGGCAGCCCTTTACCATCAGCACGGAAATAAGAGTCCATCACTCCAAGATTCTCTTCTTCTGTACCCTCTACAAGAACTGCGGCGGCTCCATCGCCAAACAACGGACATGTAGCACGGTCCTTATAGTCTATCACCGACGACATCTTATCAGCACCAATCACGATTATCTTCTTATAGCGACCACACTGGATCATCGAGGCGGCGACATCGAGTGTATAGAGGAATCCACAACAAGCGGCCCAGAAATCAAATGCGAAAGCATTCTTCAATCCAAGTTTACCAAGTACGATACTTGCTGTAGACGGGAACTTATAATCAGCCGTCGAGGTAGTAACAATGACTGCGTCTATCGAATCAGGATCCGCACCCGTTCTCTGCATCAGTTGTTTTGCCGCTTTTCGCGCCATATAACTGGTGCCTAAACCCTCTTCGGTAAGGATGTGACGTTCCTTGATTCCTACACGAGTCATAATCCACTCGTCATTGGTGTCTACCATGCGAGACAGTTCCTCATTATTCAGAACATAATCTGGCACGTAGCCACCAACACCGGTGATTATCGCACTGATTTTTCCCATTACTCAGCTGCTTCGTCCATTACAATGGCAATCTTGCCACGATAGTAGCCACAAGTGGGACATACAGTGTGATAAACATGATATGCGCCACAGTTTGGACATACTGCCAATGTGGGTGCTACTGCCTTGTCATGAGTACGACGTTTCAGTGTACGAGTCTTTGACTGTCTTCTTTTAGGATGTGCCATAATTCTATTACTTTAATGTTTTACTTTTATTGTTACTTTTTCAATTTCAAGAGTGCTTCCCACCGTGGGTCTATCTTATCTGCCTCCTCTTTACCACTCAGGTCGGCACCGCTTAGCTCTTCGAGTTTCTGCGTCATCACACGATTGCATTTTCCAGGTGCATGAACGTGCTTGATGGGTATGGCAAGTGCTATAAACTCATAGATAAGCCATGCTGTATCGAGTATTCCTTCGTTCTCGTCAACAATCACGACATCATCATCGTCGGTGTTGGTTGCTATTCCCAACTTAGCCACGAGACGGTTGTCCGTCACAATAGGCTGTTCCATGTCTTCAAGACATATATCGCAAGGAACGGTCACCGTGCCCTCAGTGTGAAACAAGAGTTCATAAAAGCCGGTTGCCTTGCGTATAGACACCGACACGTGCAATGCTCCGTCATTCACTTCCGAGGTGTTCAAAGTCTTAAAGAAATCACCATCCACGTCGAATTCCAGACACTGCTCGTCGGTCTTCATCCCTTTCAGGTCTATCTTAAAAGTCTCTAAACTACACATAACTGCACTTTTGGGTTGCAAAGTTACAAAATAATTACGAATAATGAATTGTGAATTATGTTTTTTTTGCTTTTCCTTTGAAAATCAGCTACTAACAGATGTTTATATTGCACACTCAGCAATACAAGTGTGCAATCTTATCGTGGCATTTCTATACGGAAAGTAGTACCTTTCCCTATCTCTGAAGACTTAACAAAAATATGTCCTTTATGATACTCTTCTACGATACGCTTGGCAAGCGACAAGCCTAAACCCCATCCTCGCTTTTTAGTGGTAAAACCCGGAGTAAAGACATTCTTGACATCTTTTTTCCTAATGCCTTTCCCAGTATCCTTCACTTCAATGATTACTTGCTGTTCATCGGACATCATAGAAAGCGTGATAGTACCCTCCCCCTCCATCGCATCAACGGCATTTTTACACAAGTTCTCAATAACCCACTCAAACAAAGAGGCATTCATTTTGACAACAATATCCTCCGAAGGTATATTACTGATAATCTGCACTTTCTGGGACGTTCGACGATTCATGTATTCAATAACATGCTGCAACACTTCATTCATAGAAGAATCTACTGGCTCAGGTACAGATCCGATCTTGGAGAAACGTTCTGCGATACGCTCCAAGCGTTTCACATCCTTGTCCATCTCGGGTAACAATTCATCATCTGGATAGTTCTCTTTCAGCATCTCCGTCCATGCCATCAGGCTGGAAATAGGGGTTCCCAATTGATGGGCAGTCTCTTTAGACAAACCTACCCAGACCTTATTCTGTTCAGCACGTTTTGAGGACAATAAGGCGAAAATAGCAACCACGACAAAGATAAGTACTATACCTAACTGTACATACGGCCAGGCAGCAAGACGTTTCAACATGACTGAGTCATCATAGCATACTAATTGATAATCAGTAGAATCACCAATTTGTATTTTTATAAATTGGTCTGCATCCTTCATCCGTTTACCCATACGCTCCACATAGGCTATGGTATCAGAAGCATCCTTAGCATTAATTTGAATATTTCGGTAATCAGCCACATGACCATCCTTGTCTAATACAACAACAGGTATCGTATTATTGCCTTCCATGACACTTAATACAAGTGAAAGATCTGTATTTTCATCTGCCTCGTTTAATGAGTGCAATGCCTGTGCCCATACTTCCATCTTACTTCGTTCCTCATTCGAGAGATCCTTGACTAGAAAATGAGAAACCAACAAAGACGCGACAGCGATAAACACCGCTGCGACAACTAATAAGATTTTGATTTGTCGGATTCTATCAGTCCATTGCATACAAACAATAAACGAAAAAGCCCTGAAGATATTGTATCCTCAGGGCTTCATGATAAAAAGTGGCGGCCTCCTACTCTCCCGCATTGCATTGCAGTACCATCGGCGCA
>CALFUF010000143.1 GCA_937916405.1 uncultured Prevotella sp. | reverse complement strand
GTTTACTACACCTGAGGTGACTAAGGTGAAGAAGGGTGGTACAGAATATGACCTCGACTTCAATGCTTTCGCTTGGTCAGCGCGTGGAAGTGCGGATTATAATGTCGATGGTAATATGTGGGCACCTGATGTCATCTATAACAAGAAGATGGGTAAGTATTGTATGTATCTTAGCATCAACGGTGATAATTGGTATTCAAGCATCATCATGTTGACTGCCGACAAGATCACTGGTCCTTATCGTTATCAGGCACCTGTTGTCATGAGTGGATTCAAGGATGGCGATACTTATAAGTCTACTGACTTGGAGATTGTGTTGGGTGAGCAGGCTTCATTGCCAGCACGTTATGCTCCAAGTGACAGCTATGGTAATCACTGGCCTAACGCTATTGACCCATGCGTGTTCTATGATGAGGACGGCAATCTGAAAATGTCCTATGGCTCATGGAGCGGCGGTATCTTCATGCTGGATTTGGACGAGGAGACTGGTCTGCGCGACTATAATGTCACCTATGCTGAGAATGATACTTCTGATCCTTACTTCGGTAAGAAGATCGCCGGTGGTTACTATAGCTCAGGTGAGGCTTCATACATCGAGTATATCGGTGGCTACTACTTCCTGTTCGTGACCTATGGCGGTCTGGAGGCCGCCGGTGGTTACCAGATGCGTGTGTTCCGTTCACTGAGTCCTGACGGGCCATACGTTGACAGCAAAGGCTCTACCGCTCTTTTGGATAAGCGTTATACGAACTTTGGTCCTTCTGAGGACGACGGTAACCGTGGTGTGAACATCTTTGGTGCTTACTCTAAGTGGGGTAACCTGCTGACTGGTGGCGCTAACGAGACATCTGGCGAGCGTTCACAGGGTCACAACAGTATTATTGCCGCTGAGGACGGACGTACCTATCTGGTATATCATACTCGTTTCCAGGAATGGGGTGAGGGTCACCAGGTTCGTGTTCACCAGGTTTATCAGAACGAGGAGGGCTGGCTGGTTGCCGCTCCGTTCGAGTACACTGGCGAAGGTGTCAAGAGCGCAGGTATTGCAGCAGCCCAGAAGGTTGCCACAGCAGATATCGCAGGTAACTATAAGTTGCTGACTCATAGATATGGACTTGACAATAGTATCAAGGAATATGCAGTTCCTGTTGACATTACACTGAATGCTGATGGTACTATTTCAGGAGATGCAACTGGTACTTGGAAGATAAAGGCAGGTACTTCTTACATCACTATCACTATTGGTACGGACTTCAAGGGTGTGATGGTTCCTCAGACCTTGGAGCCAACGGATACGAAGGTACCTTGCTTCACGGCTCTTGACAGTAGTAGTGGTGTTACCATCTGGGGTTACAAAGTTCCTGCAGAATAGTAAATAGTAACTGATCGATGAAACGATTTCTCTCTATAGTAGTGGTGCTCACACTGAGCACCACTCTATATTCTCAGTCTCATCGCAGACCATTCCTTAAGGAGGCTTTCACTACGGAGACACCCATGGTACACGACCCTGTGATGGCATATGCGGACAGTACCTATTATCTGTTCTGCACAGGATTGGGTATCCAGCAGATGACCTCCAAGGATCGCAAGACATGGAAGGTGTTGCCACAGCCGGTTATGACGGTGATGCCAAAGTGGACGGGTGATTCAGTGCCAGGTTTCATGCATCATGTGTGGGCTCCGGATATCATTAAGTGGCATGGCTACTGGTGGCTTGCCTATAGTTGTTCTACCTTTGGTAAGAACGGCTCAGCTATTGGACTGCTGAAGAATCATTCGCTCGACTTCCCGACATGGAAGGATGAGGGTTGTATCGTGTCCTCTCGTGAGAAGCGTGATAACTGGAATGCCATCGACCCAAACTTCGTCATTGACGAGAACGACGATCCTTGGTTGGTATGGGGCTCTTTCTGGGACGGTATTCAGCTGGCAAAATTAGATACGACGATGCATATCGCCAAGGGGGAAAAACCGCGCACCATAGCCCGTCGTTACTCACCTAAGAACCCGAACCGTATGGCGAATCCTACCAGTAAGTATGCCGGTACAAATGCTATCGAGGCTCCGTTTATCATGAAACATGGCGGATACTACTATCTGTTTGTGTCATGGGACTATTGTTGCATGGGCAGCAAGAGTACCTATCGGGTAGCGGTAGGGCGTAGCAAGACGGTGGACGGTCCCTATGTGGATCGTGATGGTGTCGACATGCGTGAGGGTGGCGGTACCTCTGTCATCGCAGGTGATAAGAAAACCTTTGAGGCTATCGGACACTGTGCTACCTATACCATGAACGGTGAGGATATCTACATCAGTCATGGCTATAGTGTGGAGCATCAAGGAGCAGCCATTCTTGTACAGCGTCCTATCCGTTGGACTGCTGACGGGTGGCCGGAGATTTAGTTTAGAGTTCATAGTTAAGAGTTGATAGTTTATAGTTTAAAGTTGAGAGTTATGCGACGAATCTTAATATTGTTACTTACCTCTTGCCTCTTTCCTCTTACCTCTTCCGCCCAGTCGTGGACGGCGGACAATGGCAACGGGACCTATACGAATCCCTTGTTCTATGATGAGTTCTCTGACCCGGACATCTTACGTGTGGGTGATGACTACTATCTGGCAGGAACGACCATGCACACGGTGCCCGGACTGGTGATCCTTCACTCCAAAGACTTGGTGAATTGGGAGAATATCAGTTACTGCTTCGACCGCTTCGACTTCGAGGATGACGCTTTCTCGTTGAAGAACCATCAGGAGATCTATGGTCAGGGCATCTGGGCACCTTGCATCCGCTATGCCAACGGACAGTTCTATGTTTATTCGAATGTCAATGGAAAGGGGTTGCAATGCTATACCTCAAAGAATATCCGTGGTCCATGGAAGCATCATAATATGCAAGGTCGTATCTATGACCTGAGTGTGCTCTTTGATGATGATGGTAAGATCTATGCCATCCATGGTTATGGGGAGGTGAAGTGTACGGAACTCAAAGCGGACATGAGTGGCCCTATCGAGGAGACGGAGCGTACGATTATCCCAGAAGGTAATGCTGTGGGGGAGGGACACCATATGTACAAGATCAATGGCATGTACTACCTGATCTCTACCGACTATAAACCGAATGGTCGTACGTTATGCTCTCGTTCCAAGAGTATCTGGGGACCTTACGAGACGATCACGATGACTGCCGATGAGACCTTCGGCTATCATGCCGCACCATTGACACAGGTTCCAAAGGATGAGCCGTATCGCATCGGACAGGATGGGACGAGATTCGGTATTCCAAAGGTTGACGAGGATGCTACTGCTTGTTCGAATATCCATCAGGGTGGTATCGTACAAGACCAGAGCGGACAGTGGTGGGCATTGCTGATGATGGACTTCCATTCTATCGGACGTACAGTGACCCTTGCCCCCATCACTTGGAAGGACGGATGGCCCATGCTGGGACTGGAGGGCAACTTCGGTCGTGCCCCCCGTACGTGGTTCAAACCTAACGTCCAGCCTGTTGCTGTGCCACAGCAACAGACACCCCACGCTCCCTACCAACGCAGCGAGGACTTCAATGGCAAGACCCTTGGCAGGGTATGGCAGTGGAACCATAACCCTGATGATACGAAGTGGAGCCTGAGGAATGGCAGACTGCGTTTGCAGTCCATGCCTGCCGAACAACTGATGTGGGCTCGTAATACGCTGACACAGCGTGCCATCGGTCCTACAAGTATTGTGACTGTCGAACTCTATGTCCAAGGTATGAAGGATGGTGATGTCGCAGGATTAGGTAATATCAATGTTCCCTGCTCATGGATTGGTATCGTGAAGGAGGGCAGTCAACTCTCCCTTCGCTGCTATGAGCAAGCGACCAATGATACTATAAATACTATAGTCCCTATAGCCCCTATAGTTCCTATAGGAAAAATCTTCCTCCGCCTGGTGGGCGATTTCGATAACGACCATGCCCATTATGAGTGGTCGTTGGATGGTGTCAACTTTAAGCAGATGGGTCGTGAGATGCCCTTGAGTTACCAACTCATCACCTTCCAAGGCTCGCGTCCGTCACTCTTCGTTTTCAATCATTTAGGAAAGCGAGGTGGGTATGCTGAGTTCGACAACTTCACGGTCGTAGAGCCGAAGGCGGATCGTAGCGGGAATATCCCTTATGGTAAGACATTCCGTATCATCAACCTTGGAACAGGGAAAGTGATGGCGGCATTGGAGCATGGACTGGTATATGATGCCGACAGTACGGTGACGGAGAAGCAGACTCAATTCCGTCTGATAGATAAAGGACAGGGTAAGGTCATCCTGCAATGTGTGGACGGACGTTATGTGTTCTGTGCTGGCTTTGGGTTGGCTGGTGATGTGCGACTGACGACAGACGAGTCGAAAGCGGAGGTGTTCCTGTGGCAGGACTATCTCGACCATGAGTTCATGCTGATGTCTATGCGTACTCATAAGTATATCGGCAAGAGTCCGACAACGGGTAGTCCTTACTCAATGGACTTCCCAGGTGCTGACCCGGCACGTCGGAATGGAGCGGTTCTTAGGTGGGAGTAATTTAATAGAATAGGAGTAACCCTGCTACGGCACTATAGCATATCATGCGGATGGGGTTGATCTTCAAGACTCCAGTGCCGAAAGCGGTGGCAGCAAAGAGTGCCACACTGATATAGAACTGCCAAGGATTCTCGGAAGGAGCCGAGAAGTTATCACGTGTACATAATAATAAGGTGGCTGCGGCAAGGAGTCCTACGACTGCTGGTCGCAGTCCTTTGAATACAGACTGTACAGGACTGGTGTTCATATACTTCATGAACATCTTGCTAATCAATATCATCAGTATCAGGGAGGGTAATACCAATGAGATGGTTGCCGTTGCCGAACCAAGGATTGCCATGGGTGCGCCATAGCCTGCGTTCTTGATGGCGGTATAACCACAGTAGGTGGCGGAGTTGATGCCGATAGGTCCTGGGGTCATCTGCGAGATAGCGACGATATCCGTAAACTGTGACGCTGTCATCCAGTGCCAGTGCTCCACTGTCTCATGTTGGATCAGCGACAACATGCCATAGCCACCTCCAAAGCCGAAGAGACCAATCTCAAAGAATGTTAGGAAAAGATAGATGAATATCATACGGCAATCCTCCCATAAATATATCCCCCTATCCCCGCAAGAATGATAATCCATATAGGAGAAACACCCAGCAACCAGATGGTGAGTGCCGATACAATCGGAATCCAGATAGTGAACCAGTTCAGTTGGGCACGTTGGGCAAGACGGAAGGTGGGTACGGCGATCAGTGCTACCACGGCAGGACGGATGCCCTTGAACATGGCGGCAATCACCTTGTTGTCCTCAAACTGATGGAAGAAGATGGCAATGGCAAGGATAATCAGGAAGGAGGGGAGTGCCGTACCTAATGCCGTAGCAATAGCTCCATGGGTCTTCCTTAACTTATAACCGATGAAGATGCTGATATTGATGGCAAACACTCCCGGACAACTCTGGGCAATGGCTATCAGGTCGAGCATCTCCTCCTTGCTGACCCATTGATGGCGGTTGACGACTTCCTCCTCAATCAAAGGAATCATGGCATATCCACCTCCAAGGGTGAACATGCCAATCTTAAAGAAGGTCCTAAATGAATCCCAGTAAATATTCAACTCTTCAACTCTTCAATCCTTCAATCCTTCAACTCTTCCTCAATCCACTTTCTCGCATTCACGAATGCCTCGATCCATGG
>CALFUF010000142.1 GCA_937916405.1 uncultured Prevotella sp. | reverse complement strand
TTGATTCAAGTTTCGCATGTTTCACATTCTCAACTTTCAGAGGTAAGAGGTGAGAGGTAAGAGATTACTTCACTACAACGGTCTTGCCCTGATAGATATAGATACCTTTCTGTGACGGGCGATTGGCTCCTAACCGATGACCACGCAGGTCATAGTAGCAACCATCTGTCCATGGTGCTTGGAGTTCCAGACATTCTATAGCAGTAGCACCGTCAAAAAGTAGACGGGCACCAGCCGGCACATCAGCAAGATAAGCTCGGAAGCTGCCCACCACAGCACCCTCTTGGTCGAGCCATGCCAGTTGACCTGTGCTCTTGAAGGCGGCATAGCCCTCTGTGCCGTTGACGGTGAACCGCTTGAAGTTACCAATAAAACGTACCCCACCGACGGTCGTCATCAGTTCTCCCATACCACGAGCCAGTTCCACATTCCCTTTCGTGCCATTGATAGAAAGTACCACCGTACTGCCTGTGGCATTATGTATCAGGTAGGGTTTGTATGCAGTGATACCTGCCGTTACCTTACTAAAGTTGATCGCATCATCTGTCACGGTACCCAGTTCATAGACATCCAAGCCCGCAGGAACAGTGATATCACGGGGCAGGCAGCAGGTGCCATACTCCCCTGGCAAGAAGGTACGACTATAGGTCAGCGTGGTATTACGTCCAAAGTTCATGGGCAGTACGGCATAGCCATCCTCAAACTCCACCTTGAAACCAGTAGCCTCCAATGGCAGTATCCAGCCGCCAGCGTTATAGGCAAGGTTTTGATTGTTGGTCAACTTCGCCTGCTGTGCTGATGCCGCATAGTCGTCACCACCATCTCCATTTAGCAAAATGATGACATTCGGGTTATTGGGAGTTGAAATGGTCATAGGAGTGGTATTGCCCAAAGTGACACCACTCAGGTCGATAGCCGTTGTCGTCTTCGGCAGGGCGGCGATATCGCTGAGGAACTGTGTCACATTAGCATCTGTCACACCCGTACCGAAGGAGGTGACCGTCGAGATACCCTTAGAGTCGGGATCACCCACAAACACCTTATCACCCGTCTCTGTATAGAAATACACATTAGCAATCAGGGCGGCATTCGTACCAGCCTGATAGTTACTGAACGAGAAGAACAACCAGTTTGCCGTCGTATTGGTTATCGGCAGGTCGATACTGTTCCACTGTCCTCCCTTCAGTGCCTTGGCATACTCCTTTTTACCAGGAGCACCTTCGATATGAATACTGAAATCAGACACATCCGCCAAGGGGTAGACATCGGCATGCAGCATATTAGCGCCCTCCAGGTCGATATTACCCAGAGCACCAAAACCACATGTTCCCAACTGTTTCACAAAGACAGCACGACAGGTTGGGGTGAGGTCGAAGGAAGGACCAGTGCGCTTTGATCCTCCGTTATAGTCGAAGTTCATTGACGACTCCTCTTGTCCTACGAAGATCACGACCTTGTCGCTGAGTGTAGCAGGAGCATCCACGGCATCGTTGATGACCATCACCTCTGCCTCACTCGTTACAGAGCCGACTTTTGCCTTCACGGTATAGGTGCCTGCTGCCGCTGCTGTAAGGGTCTTTGCCTCAGCGTCAACCGTCAGTCCTGCACTTACCTCATAAACTGGTGTCATGGCAAAGGGAGCGCCAAACTGGTCTTTCCCCTCAATGGTAAATGCTGTCGGAATACCCTTCACCAGGATGCCCGGCACCTCGAAAGTCATCGATGCGAGTTTCAGACTCTCCTCTACGGGCAGCGTCTTATGAGCGGTCATGCCCTCCACCGTTGCCGTCACACTGACATTACCGTATTTCGACGGGGTGAAGTTACTACCACTGAACGTACCATCCTCACTACTCCATGTGGCAGTGACACTCTTGGTATTCTTCGCATAGTCATAGCCCTGAATAGACAATGCTGTCGCTACACCTTGTTTCAGCACTTCATCAGCACTGGTGATCTCCACACCCATCAGGTCATTGTCAGCAGCAGAGGCTGGTCGTCCGTACACTTCCAACTCATAGAGGGAGGTGCCGTACTGAGTACCACGCTTCACACCCACCAGACGGACATAGCGTCCTACATGGTCACCCATAGTGAGCTCCGTCCAGTCGTTAGGTTTTCCTGCACCTGTCTTACTGTAAGTGACAGCACCATCCTCCGTGTCACGCAGTTCGATGCGATACTCTGAGGCATAACTTGCCTCCCATCTTACGCGTACCTTATATATATTAGCATTCTCCCCGAGGTCTACCTGCAACCACTCTCCGTCATTGAAATCACTGCTCCAACGGGTTTCTAAGTTGCCGTCGGTGGCACCCTCCTTCAATGTTCCCGCATTCTCATGACTACTCTCCATACAGGTCTTACCCAGTGCGAGGTTCTTCATCACCAGTCGCTCACGAAGGTCTGGCTCTGAGTCATCCACAGGATAGACATAATGATACGCAGCAGAGGTGACACCCTCCACTTTCATCTGTCGTGCAGGCACCACCAGATGCGTACCATCACTATAGTTCACAGTGATCTCCGCATCCGTGGGATTATAGGCGATATGCGTCTTCACGCCCCCTTTATCATAGACACGAGCCGTAGGATAGTCGGCTGTCACGTCCCACACGATATCCCCATAGGTACGGTGTGAGTGGGTGACGAAATAGGTGATACCGTTGGTAGAACTGGTCGTCATCGTACCCCAGTCATTCGTCCAGCCTTCATCGAAGATAGCGGCAGCATCGTCCGGGTCACTCCACTGGCGGTAGCTTAATGCTACGTTACCCCAGTCAGAGTCACGCAGGTCAGCATCACCGATACCGCCTGTGCCGTCCCAGCCCTTATGCTCCTTGATCGCCATCATTCGCTCATAGTCCCATGCGGCAAATGCCTTGTCCTCACCTAAGTAGTCGAGGGCGGGAGAGATTGGCATCCACTGGATACCCTGCATAAAGACAGGATCACCGCCGAACCATGTCCACCAGCCCACACCATGACTGGTGAGGTTGGAGGAGTACGGAATGGTATAGTCCACCACATTATCTTTTATATGCTTGAATTTCGTATAGTCAATGTTATAGTCGGGATTATTGGTCGTATGGAAGTCAGCGCCGACGGTTGCCCCATGACGGTCAAACCAGTATTCGGCAGTGGCACGGCTCTCACTGATCCATCCGAAGATACCGGCGTCACGGAGCTCGTTGTCACCCAAGGCGACACCTAACAGGTACATACCACCCCACCCTTGCATCGACTCAGAGGTAGACTCCTGCCCATTACCGGCACCGTCACCCATGCCACCGGCATAGCAATGTCCAGCCCATGGGTCCATCATACGCAGGAAACAAGCCCAGTCATCACGTTTATAGTTATTATAGTCACGAGCCACCAGTTTTATCATCTCCCCATAGTTTTGTTTGAAGTCATCGTCCACCAGTGCCAGCATAGCGGCAGCAAGGGTATAGTAACCATAATGGAAATGGTGGTCGTTATAGGTGTCACTGTCATAACTGGTATTATAGCCAATCAGTCCATGGAACCGCTGGTCATAGGCGAAGAAGAAGTTATCCTCCCCAGGGGTATACGTCAACCAGTTGACGAGAGTCTCTTTCAGACGGTCGTGACATAGTTTGAAGAGTTCCTCCTCACCCATCTCACGGGCAAACGACATATACAATGCCATCTGTGTCAGTCCCTTACCACCCCAGTAGGTGTCACCGCCGAAGGTCCCCTTCTGGGCATACTCCTCCAGCATCTTCTTCATCTTGGCGGCATCATAGGCATGGTCACCCGTCAGGTCGTTAGGTACTCCATACCAAGGCAGTATGCCCGAGAACTTATAACTGATGCTCAAGTCATTGCCAGTGGCGAGTTTCAGTTTTCCACGTGGAGTAGCATAACTATTACCTAAGAAAGTATGACTGAACGTAGCGTATGGACTACGCCAGTGGTGAGGGATGAATCCCTGCAACACATCAGTGGTTGCAGAACCAGTACGCAGGTCTGTCGCTGTCACCTGCCAGCGGGTGGTCAGCGTACCACTTGCCTGGGCATAGTTCCACGACACCTTTGTGTCTGTCGGCTTGCTATAGGCATAAGTGCCATAGGTCGCCAGGTCACTGGTCTGTTGTAACAGTGCCACCACCACAAACTGCTTGGCACCACCAAAGGTGACGGTTGCTTTTCCACCGTCTATCGCCACCGTACTACCTTCAGGCAGGTAGACACCATAGAGGTCTTGCGTTGCCGCATTGCTGATGCGCACCACAAACTGCGTGTGGCTGCCAGAGGTAAGAGCCGCGCCTGTTCCGTCGATGACATCGACGGACACGGAACCAGTCAGTTGATTGTCGGCACCGTCATTGTCCGTCTTCACTGCCGTAATGACAGGACTGACATCCTCCATCTCTATCCAGGTGAAGGGGACACCATGCGCCAGCGTGGTCTGCATCTGCTGCGTACCACTCTCCTCCGAGAAGGTCACCGTCCAGTCGCTCCACTGCTCTGCCATCGGGGTCGCAGCATAGAAGTCATCACCACCACTGATGGTCAGTTTCGACTGTGCCTTCATCTCCGTACCATTGTCCACCCAGTATTTCGGATAATGGATATCCACACCATATTTCATGCCCTGCACATACTGCGGATA
>CALFUF010000141.1 GCA_937916405.1 uncultured Prevotella sp. | reverse complement strand
GCGAGATGAGGAATGCTATTTGTCGGCAGGAATAAACTAATCGCTGAATAGTTACCGCCCAGAAGTCGTCTGGTAAATGTGCTTAATGTTACAAAAAGTCGCCCATAAAATGTGTTTTATATCATTAAAAGTCGGCTATAAAAATGGATAGAGGATGCTGGCATCATACGCAGATGTTATAATACGGAGATTACAGAACTGCCACTTGACGGACACCGGATCCAAAGCGAATTCAAGGTGTATATGGCAGACATCGGCTTGCTTGTCTCAATGTTGGAAGAAGGCACGCAGTCAAGTATCCTGCAAGGTGATCTGCTCAGTTATCATGGTGCCGTCAAAGAGAATTTCCTGGCTGACATCTTTGGCAAGATGGGGCGTAAATTGTATTACTATCACAAAGACGGTGGATTGGAACTTGATTTCCTCGTGCGCTATAGGGGGAAATGTACACCTGTGGAATGCAAGGCAACAACAGGCAATGCCAAGTCAATGCGCACTGTTTTGAAGCACCCAGAGAAGTATCATGTGGAAAATGCGCTGAAACTGGGCGACTACAATGTTGGAAGGCAGGATCAGTTGCTGACCCTTCCTATGTATATTGCTTTTTTACTGACAGAGGTATAGACGCACTCTTACGAACGGGCAGCATTTTTACTTGATAATGTCCGCTGCCATGTTCATAACTTTGTTGTCGTTCATAATATAAATATACTCAACTTCCGCAAGTTTTTGCTTGGGACTCTCATTGATCCACTTTCCTGTGCAAATATTTTGTCTTTTGTAAGAATCAAAGGGATAGTATTGAAGTGAACCCCAAAGTTTCCCTTAATTCTTTGGCGGAATTATAGTCGTATACCGATGGATGTGTTGACGAACCAGTCGTTTAAATGACCATAACTGCTCTGATGGCTATAGCGCATATTATTGAACTGTCCGTATGCGTTGACGAAGTATCGTCCGAAGTTATAGGTCACAGACAGGCGGGCATCGAAATTCAACTTCATGCCACTGTTGAAAGTCTTGTCGCCCATAGGGGATATGCTAAGTTTACTATAGAACCACTCGTCCCACTTGTCGTTGGATATGTCATCGCTCCAGAAGTTGGGTTCTTTCATCAGTTCCTCAACATTGGTCGCATAACCATAAGCTTTGATCTTGTTGACAAAAGTCAGCATGGGCATGAACATCGCATTGACAAGAAGTCCACGGACAGGTACCCAGTTGTAGGCATATCCGACACCAACACTACCTTGCCATAGCTTTACTTTCCCCAAGCCATGCATCAAGTATATCAGGTCGCCATTAGAGTGTGACGCATAGTCGATGCGACCATAGAAATACATCGCGCCAACCATCAGTGAGCCAGCGGAGCGCTTTTGCATCACTGACTGGTCGTAGGCGGCAGCATAAGAGAATCGTTTGCCGTTAAACAGATAGTAGCCATTGGCAATAAGGGTGCGCACCTTGATGGGATTCGTCAGATGCACCTTTTGCCACTCGTCCTTGTCTTCTTCTGGAATAAGGTCTGTTTCCAGACCAAAATCAGGTGCGTTCTCCTCAAACGAGTGGATACGCATATTGACGCCATACGATCCGCCAGTGGCACCCAACGTGAAATAAGTACCTTTGTCGCCTCCAACATTTACTGTATATCCCAAGCCATAGCCTCTATAGCCGACCCATAGTCCAACATACTGGGCTGGTTTGGTTTTAAGATAGGGCTTGGCTATATAGTTGAGACCATCGATGTTGCCTTCAGCATTCATACTTACAGAGCTCTGGCTCATGTTTCCCCTTACGATAATCTGCCAAGGTTTTGTTGGGGCATCGATATAATTACGGTCAAGCCCCCTGATTGACATGGAGTCAATCAGGGTGCCCACCTTTTTTACTAAGCCCAGCACTCCTTTTTGTGCCGAGACATTTCCGCAGAAAAGCAGTAGGGTATATATGACCAGAATCTTCTTCACCATTATTTCACGCAAAGTACTACAAGACTCTTTGCAGGAATATTGATGGTCAGAACGTTCTTCTTCAACTTAGCATTCTTGAAGTCTGTGGGTGCGACTTTGTTAGGGTTGTTAAAGTCATTATAGTCATCCACCTTCTTGGAAGTCAGGATACGACCACTGACAGTCTTTGCCGTATATCCCTCTAATTGGAGTTCAACGGTCTTGTCTTGGTTGAGACTGACATTGGTGAGAGCCACTACAATATTACCATCCTTCGTCTTGGCAGCAGATGCAGAGAGGAGTGGGAGAGGACGATAACCAGCATCCTTGGCATTCTCCTTCTCCTTGAAATATGCTTTGCTGACTTGAATAATCTCGCTATCGAGGTCAACAGGCAGGTAAGTCGCCTCCTGGAACGGGGTGTACATCTCAAAGACATGATAGGTGGGGGTCAACACCATATGACCTGTTCCTTCCTGATCGGTAAGTATCATCGACTGGAGCACATTAACCACCTGTGCGATATTCGCCATCTTCACACGGTCGGTATGGCGATGGAACACATTGAGTGACAAGGCTGCTACGAAGGCATCACGAAGAGCATTCTGCTGATAAAGGTGACCGGGAATAGTTCCCGGCTCCTCGTCCCACCAAGTTCCCCATTCGTCAACCAGTAATCCTACTTGGTGCTTAGGGTCTTTCTCGTCCATGATCGCCTTGTGCTTCTTGATGACATCCTCAATCTCCAAGCACTTACCTAATGCCCAGTAATACTGATCGTTGTTGAAGTTGATTGCAGATCCTTTAGAGCCGTCCCAGCCGGAACAGGTATAGTAGTGCAGACTGACACCCTGCATACGGTTGCCAATCTTATCCATCAGTACACTGGTCCAGTTATAGTCATAATCAGAGGCACCACTCGCAATGCGATAGAGTTTGTTGGCACCCTGGTCACGCAAGTAGGTGTTGAATTTACGATACTCGTCGGAATAGTACTCTGGTGTCATATTACCACCACAGCCCCATGCTTCGTTGCCAATACCAAAATACTTCACATGCCAAGCCTTATCACGACCGTTCTGTCGACGCAGACGAGCCATGGGCGTATCACCGTCACTGGTCATATACTCTACCCATTGTGCCATCTCCTTGACCGTGCCACTACCTACATTACCACTGATATAGGGTTCGCAGTTGAGCATCTCACAAAGATTCAGGAACTCATGGGTACCAAAAGAATTGTCCTCTATCGTACCACCCCAGTTGTTGTTACGCAGAGAGGGACGCTGACTCTGAGGTCCGATACCGTCCATCCAGTGATAATCGTCGGCAAAGCAGCCGCCAGGCCAACGGAGTACGGGTATCTGCAGTTTCTTCAAGGCTTCAAAGACATCCTTGCGATAACCATTGATATTGGCAATAGGGGAGTTGGCACCAACCCAGAGCCCACCATAGATGCAAGAGCCTAAATGCTCAGAGAACTGTCCGTATATCTCACGATTGATTTTCTCACCAGGTTGGTCGGCATGCACGGTTACCCTTACCACATCAGCGGCTGATGCCGATAGGGTCATTGCGCTGACAAAGACAATGGAAAATAGTATTTTCTTCATAAAAGACACGATTCATTACTTATTATCCACAGCACTCTGTTCTACAGGCAGACAGCGTTTGTAGTTCTCGATATACTTCTCGAAGCCTTCCACATCCTCTGCAGTGGGAGCGATAGACACACCCGTATTGCCAGCGAAGACGACCTCTTCGAGATAGTCGGCGAGGTTCTTACCTTTATTATTAATAAGGTATCCTGCGAGTAGGGCGATACCCCAAGCGCCACCTTCTCCAGCAGTCTCCATGACAGAGATGGGAGAGTTAAGTGCAGCGGCAAGCATACGCTGTCCTACGCCAGATGTCTTAAAATAGCCACCATGACCAGTAATGCGGTCTACTTTGATTTTCTCCTCTTTGAACAGGATGTCATTACCAATCTTCAAGACGCTGATAGCACCATAGAGGTGGGCACGCATGAAGTTGGCGAGATTGAACTTATCATTGGCGGAGCGGATGAATAGGGGACGTCCCTCGCTGAGACCTGTGACAGGCTCACCGCTGACATAGTTGAATGCCATCAGACCGCCACAGTCGCCATCACCCTCTAATGCCTTATTGAACAACTTGCCATACAGGTCGTTCATATCAACGGGTACACCCAACAGTTGCTGGTACTCCTTAAAGAGACTTACCCATGCGTTGATGTCGCTGGTGCAGTTATTACAGTGTACCATTGCCACGAGACTGCCATCGGGTGTTGTCACCATGTCAATCATCTCGTAAGGTTTCGATAACTCCTTCTCCAAGACAATCATAGAGAATGAGGAGGTTCCCGCACTGACGTTACCTGTACGCTGCTTGACGGCATTGGTGGCAACCATACCAGTACCAGCGTCGCCCTCTGGAGGACATACGGGGATACCAGCCTTCAGGTGTCCGCTGACATCGAGTTTCTGAGCACCCTCTGGAGTCAGGAAACCAGCATTCTCACCTGCATTCAGAGATTTAGGAAGGATGTCGAGGAGTTTCCAAGAAACCCCCTTTGGGGCAATCAACTCATTGAACTTCTTCACCATCGTGGCATCATAAGTCTTGGTAGTGGGGTCGACAGGTATCATACCTGAAGCGTCACCAACACCGAGGACAAACTGACCCGTCACCTGCCAGTGAACATAGCCGGCAAGGGTGGTCAAATATTTGATATCCTTCACATGCTCCTCATTGTCGAGAATAGCCTCATAGAGATGGCTGATGCTCCAACGGAGAGGGATGTTGTAATTGAAGAGTTTGGAGAGTTCTGCGGCAGCCTTGCCTGTATTGGTATTACGCCAAGTACGGAAAGGTACGAGAATCTGCTGTTGCTCATTGAAAGCCATATAACCGTGCATCATGGCACTAAAGCCAATGGCTGCAAGTGTCTCAATCTCACAGTCATACTGCTTCTGCACATCCTTGCGGAGTTCTGCGTAACAGTCTTGCAGACCATACCAGATAGCCTCCGTGGAATAAGTCCAAAGTCCGTCAACGAGTTGGTTTTCCCATTCATGGGAACCTTGGGCAATAGGATTGTTCTCCTCGTCAATGAGGACCGCCTTTATGCGAGTAGATCCAAACTCTATACCGAGTATTGACTTACCCGCTTCTATCGTCTGTTTTGCGTTCATTTTACTTTAGGGCTTTGTTTAACATGTAATAAATCTCATTATTCTGCAATTGCTGCTTGAACTCGTAAGTCTTAGTGTCCTTGTTAATCTTGACATATTCGATACCGAGCATCTCAGCAAAATCCTCCCAATACTCCTCAGTAATGTCGTAGGAGAATGCGCTATGGTGTGTGCCACCAGCGAGAATCCATGCGCCGGCACCAATCTCGAAGGTTGGTTGTGGTACCCATAGGGCAGAAGCAACAGGAAGGTTGGGCATTGG
The DNA here is from genome assembly GCA_937916405.1 of uncultured Prevotella sp. Taxonomy (GTDB): domain Bacteria; phylum Bacteroidota; class Bacteroidia; order Bacteroidales; family Bacteroidaceae; genus Prevotella. The sequence goes on along the minus strand of CALFUF010000141.1, from coordinate 21,018 downwards.
TTTAGGCTCAATACACTCTACCTCTTGGGAAATCAAACGGAAACGATTGCCGAGGTCAACAACAGTAGCCTTGATTCCTCGACCAACCTTTGAGGTGAAGACAAGACGTGCGGTCTGCTGCTTACGAATGCCGATACCAAGGAAATGAACTTCCAGTTTAGGTTTGTCAACAGCGATAAGCGGACAAACTTCCAACATATGACTTTGCAGGCAAGAGCTACGGTCACCGGCGAAGTTGAGGGTGTAGTCCTCTAAGAAAGAGCATCCTGTGGGCAGTCCTTGTGAGATGACCCATACGGTACGATAAAGACAAGCTGTCTTCCAGTCTCCTTCTGCACCAAAACCAATACCCTCTGCCATCAGACGTTGTGAGGCAAGTCCTGGAATCTGGTCGAAGCCCACAAAGTTAGGATCGTTGATATCCGCATCACCAAGGTCATCGAAGTTGGTGGTGAAGGCTGTTGCGCCCTCGTCCTTCAAAACTCGGCGAAGAGCAATCTCTGCCTTGGCGGCATTCTTCACCTTCTCCCAATATACCTGCTCTCCTGACTCGTCAATCTTAATGGTGTACTCCTTCTTGTACTCTTCTACCAGAGCATCTGCCTCGGCATCAGTTACTTTCTTGAAGTAGTCCATCAAAGAGCTGACGGGGTAGTAGTCTACATGGTAGCCCAAGCGCTGTTCAAACTCTACTCGGTCACCATCCGTTACGGCAACATTATTCATGTTCATACCGAACATCAGACAGCGTACATTCTTAGCATCAGCAACACCAGCTGCAACACGTGCCCATACAGCAATCTTCTTCTGTGCTTCCTCGTTCTTCCAGTAGCCGCAAACAACCTTGCGGGGAACACGCATACGGGTACAGATATGACCAAATTCAATATCACCATGAGCACTCTGATTGAGGTTCATGAAGTCCATGTCCATCGTCTCCCAGGGAATCTCTGCGTTGTACTGGGTGTGGAAGTGGAGTAATGGCTTCTGCAAATCTTGCAGACCCTTAATCCACATCTTGGCAGGAGAGAAGGTATGCATCCATGTGATAACACCAATACACTTCTCGTCGTTGTTGGCAGCTTTCATCACAGCCTCTACTTCGTTAGAGCTGTTAGCTGTTCCTTTATATACTACTTTTACGGGGATATTGCCGCTGTTGTTCAAGCCATCCACCATTTCCTTTGAGTGACCATCGACAGATACTACAGCATCACCTCCGTAGAGCAACTGTGCACCAGTTACCCACCATATCTCATAATTATCAAATGCGTTCATCGTTATAAGTTTTTTGTAGTTATTAGTTATGTTTATTTTTTCTTTTGTCCATAATAAGCATTAGGACCATGTTTACGACTGAAATGTTTCTCAATCAGCAAAGGATTCATCGTCGTATTGGGATTCACAGAGAAAGATACGAAAGCCATCTTTGCCACTTGCTCCATCACAACGGCATTATAAACGGCATTGTCTGGATCTTTACCCCATGAGAAAGGACCATGGTTCTTTACCAACACGCCAGGGGTATGTACGGGATTGATATTTCCTGCCTCGATGCGGTTGACAATAACAACACCTGTATTATACTCATACTCTGCCATCTGATCCTCTGTCATATCATAAGTGCATGGAATTTCGTCATGGAAGTAGTCTGCATGAGTAGTACCAATGTTAGGAATATCCTTACCAGCCTGAGCCCATGCGGTAGCATAAGTGGAGTGGGTATGCACCACACCACCAATCTGTGGGAAGGCGCGATATAATACTAAGTGAGTAGGCGTGTCTGATGAAGGATTTAAGTCTCCCTCAACAACTTTACCAGTCTGTAAGTCTACTACGACCATGTCAGATGCTTTCATGTGATCATAGTCTACACCTGATGGTTTGATAACTACTAAGCCTTTCTCACGGTCAATACCAGAAACGTTACCCCATGTGTATATCACAAGGTTGTGCTTCACCAAATCGAGATTGGCGCGAAATACTTTTTCTTTCAGTTCTTCTAACATAATATTATAATTTAAAGTTGGGATCTTCATTATAGACATGTCTGTTGAAACGATAGAGAAATGCCCCTCGTTTTGAACCAGATTTGTCTATTAGGTCAGTTTTCTCTATATAATCCATCTCCTTGATACGCTTCCGGAAGTTACGTTTGTCAAGTTCCTCGCCATTCACAGCCTCATAAAGACGCTGAAGTTGACTTAATGTGAATAAAGATGGGAGCAAACGGAATCCTACAGGCTCTGTCTTGATCTTCTCTTTCATCAACATTCGGGCTTTGTTGACCATTTCACGATGATCGGAATAGAGTGAGGGCATCTCTTCTATATCCACCCATTCAACACCATGTTCTTGACGAAGGCGGTCATCATAGTCATTGACATTGATGAGTGCATAATAAGCAATAGAGATTACCCGCTCTCCTGGGTCACGGTCAACATTACCGAAAGCACCTACTTGACGCATATAGACATTTCGCATACCAGTCAATTCGAAAAGGGTGCGAAGAGCCGCGTCATCAACGCTCTCACCGAGGCGAACAAAGCCTCCATAGAGACTCCATTCGCCACGGCCTGGATCCATTTTTCGCTTGCCAATCAGTACCTTCAACTTATTTTCCTCAAAGCCGAAGATGATACAATCGACAGAGACAAATATCTTTTGAAATTCTGAATAGAACGTTGTCATTATCTTGTTGTATTACCAAAGAACAGCGTAAAGTACAAACGTGATGACAGCAATACCAATGGCTCCATAAGTGTAACCCTTACTGGTCCTGAACAGTTCCAGTTTGATAGGAAGAGCCTTCGGGTCTTTAATACCGTCACGGGCATTACTTCTAAGCCATATGGAATTAACACCTACCAGTACTCCGAAGAAGATGAAAGCCTGGAAACCAATGTCACCAAGATAGTCTGCCATATTCTGATCGGGCATGTCTACGGCATTGGAGGTGTCAATGAGCCACTGTGCACCAGCCAAGAAGATGAAGAACAAGCCTGCGATACCGAGCACACGAGCCCACCAGTACATCTGCATCTGGTCTTTCTTGCTAACCTCCTCTGCCTTGACATAATTCTTGTCATAGTAGCTGACATAGATGAAGAAGGTAACAAGGATAATAAAGATATTACCGGCGCGGAACTGGAATGGAACCTCTGGGAAGAACACTTTAAAGAGTACACCCATGGGGATGGTAAGGATAGCTGTCCATACCGCTGCACGTGAAGAAGCGCGCTTCCATAGAAGACCGAGACCAAAGACTGTGATAATACCAGGATAAATGAACCCAGAGTATTCCTGAATATACTGGAATGCTTGGTCGAGTCCTCCCAACAATGGTTTCACAGCAACAAGGGCTATAAGCAGTGCGCAAACAGAGGTGATGCGTCCTACGTTTACCAATTGTTTATCTTTTGCATCTTTGTTGATATACTTCTTGTAGATATCCATCGTGAAGAGGGTAGAGGTGCTATTAAACATAGAAGCCAGTGAACTGATGATGGCTGCTGCAAGTGCCGCAAAGCTTAATCCTTTGATACCTGTCGGAGTGAAGTTGCGAATAAGCCAAGGATATGCATCATCAGCAACGTTAATCTCTCCTGCCAGATTCATGGAACGGAAAGTGTCTTCGTTACCCATGATATAGTAAGCGCAAATACCTGGGAGAACGACGATGAATGGAATGAGAATTTTCAGGAAACCGGCAAATACGAGACCTTTCTGTGCCTCATCAATACTCTTAGCTGCCAGACCCTTCTGAATGATGTATTGATTGAAACCCCAGTAACCGAGGTTAGTCAGCCACACACCACCTACTACAGCGGCAATACCGGGGACATTACTATAAGCTTCCGCATTGTGACTTTGCTGGATAATCAAGTGGAAATGAACATCCTGGGCATTAGCACCTGTCGTCATGTCATGATAGACTTGTCTCAGCGCGCCCAAAGCGTCTGTTCCAAGGATTTCTCCCATAGAAGACAATGCCACATAAGCAGTAATCAAACCACCACCTACAAGGAAGGTTACTTGCATCACATCTGTCCATGCAACGGAAGCAAGACCACCATAGATGGAGTATACACCAGCAATGACAAAGAGAAGCAATACGATGATCATACGGATGGAAATCTGGAATCCCATCATGTCAACGATAATACCTTGCAGACCAAGAATCTGTTCAATTGCAAGAGCTCCCAACCATGCCACAGAGGTCAGATTGACAAAGACATAAAGGAAAAGCCATAAGATAGAGAATGCAAGACCAACACCATCGTTATAACGTTCACGAAGGAACTGGGGGATAGTGAAAATCTTACGATCAAGCATCACTGGTAGCAAGAACTTACCGATAACAACCAGTGTGATAGCTGCCATCACTTCATATGCTGCAATGGCAATACCATCACGGAATCCAGTTCCGGACATGCCAATGAACTGTTCGGCAGAAATGTTAGCGGCAATTAGTGAAGCACCTACAGCCCACCAAGTTAGGGTGTTACCTGCTAAGAAATAATCGTTGGCACTTTTCTCTTTTCCGTCCTTGTTGCGTGAAAGGAACAGACCAAGACATACCAACAGAATGAGATAGCAGACGAGAATGACAAAGTCAATAGTCTGGAATCCAGACTGACTAATAGCTTGTGAAATACTATTCATGGTTATTTATTATTTAATAATGTTTGAGGATAATTCTTGAAATACTATTTAATGGAGAACTTGTATGCAGCATGGCTGTAATATTTCTCACCAGGATTTAGCACAGGGGAAGCCCATTCTGGGTGATTAGGGCTGTCAGGATATTTCTGACTTTCCAAGCATACACTGACATGTTTTGGATATTTAAGTCCGTGCTTACGTGTAATCTCCGCATCACGACCTACACCTTGGAAGTTCCCGGAATACACTTGCACACCAGGTTCGTTAGTATACATTTCCATGAAAATACCTGTCTTTGGAGAGTAAAGACTAGCACATACCTGTGTGTCATCACCTTTGCCGTCCTTATATGTGTTTAGACAGTAATTATGGTCGTAACCGGTAGCATTTTGGATTTGGTCAAAATTAGACTTGATGCTATCGCCCAAGGCATGTGGAGTGCGGAAGTCCATGGCTGTACCTTCTACAGATTTTATCTCACCTGTTGGAATATAAAGTTTATCACTTGGTGTGAAATTGTCGGCATTCACATATAAAACCATATCATAGCCGGGTTGTGTGAAATCACCATTCAGGTTATAATAATTGTGGTTCGTCTGATTGATAATGGTAGGCTTGTCTGTCTCAGCCTCCCATGTCATATCTAATGTGTTATTAGACGTTACTTTATATGTGGTAACGGCAGTAATTTTACCTGGGAATCCATTCTCGCCATCATCTGCAATAATAGTCAGTTTAAGTATAGAATCGCCAATCTGTTCTGCATCATATACTTGGTGCATCCAACCAGAATTTCCACCACCATGCAGGCAGTTGGGACCATCATTCCTCTTTAACTGATAAGTTGTGTCATTCAAAACAAACTTACCTTCTTTAATGCGATTGGCATAGCGACCTACTGATGATCCATAGTCGGATGGGGAATTCAATGTGTCGGCATATTGGGCGATATTGTCAAATCCCAAAATCACATCAGTAGGTTTGCCATCCTTGTCAGGCACTACTAAGCTAACCACACGACCACCATAGTTGGTGATACAAACTTCCATTCCGTTTTGATTCTTCAAGACGAAAAGCTTCACGGGTTTCTCGTTAATCACTGTATCAAACTTAACTGGGTCCAGTCCTGATACTGTAAGAGCTGACTGCTCACCTGAGTTACATGCAGAAAATAAAGCTAAAGCAACACTGCATCCTAATAAAGATTTCTTTAGGTTTTTCATATAAGAATGTTTAAGTTATTTTGTTATTGTTCTGTTTTGGGTGTAAATTTACAACTTATTTTTGATATGGCAATACAAAACAATAGCCTAAAGTGTAAAAATAACACTTTAGGCTATATATTTAACGTTTTTAAACAGGATATTAGCAGAGTTTACGAGAGCCGTCACCTATGACAACATCATAAACTTTAGGCTCGTGACCGTACTTTGCGCTAAATTTCTGTTTGGCATCAGTTATGAATTGTTTATATAGGTCGTTACGTACGAGGTTGATGGTGCAACCACCGAATCCGCCTCCCATGATACGAGAACCAGTAACACCATTTTCTTTTGCGATGTCATTCAGGAAGTCGAGTTCCTCACAAGAAACCTCATAATCCTTGGAGAGTCCTTCATGGGTCTTATACATCAGCTCACCAACCTTTTCGTAGTCACCCTCAGTCAGAGCGTCACAGACAGCAAGAACACGATCTTTCTCACCAAGCACAAACTTGGCTCTCTTATAGTCTTCTTCTCCAACTTCTGATTTCACCTCTTCTAATTGTTCCCATGTGCAATCACGCAAAGTCTCAAACTTACCTTCCGGGTGTTTAGCTGCGATATGTTTAACTACATTCTCGCATGAGTTACGACGATCATTATAGGGAGAACCAGCTAATTGATGCTTTACTACAGAGTCCAGCAATACCAAACGATATCCATCGGGCTTAAATGGAAAGTATTCAAACTCACGCGAACGGCAGTCCAGACGCATCAAGCATCCAGCTTTTCCAAAAACAGAAGCGAACTGGTCCATGATACCACAGTTCACACCACAATAGTTATGCTCTGTTGCTTGACCTGCCAAAACCATATCCCATTGGCTGACTTTGTTATCGCCAAACAAATCATTCAATCCGCAGGCGAAACAACTTTCCATAGCAGCAGAAGATGACATGCCAGCTCCTAGGGGTACATCACCTGCAAAAGCTATATTATATCCTTTTACGGGAACTCCTAATTTCTTCATCTCCAAAGAGATACCATAAATATAGCGAGCCCATGATGCTTTTGGACCATTAGGGTCAGATAATTTGAAATCTACTCGATCCTTGAGGTCAATGGCATATGCCATAACAGTATCCTCAGTACCGTTGGGACGCATCTCTGCCATCACTCCTTTGTCAACTGCACCAGGGAAAACGAACCCACCATTATAGTCAGTGTGCTCACCAATCAGATTGATACGACCAGGTGAAGCATATACATTTCCTGTCTTACCATCAAAATGCTTGATAAAACGGCTTCTTACAAATTCAATATCCATCATAATAAATATATTTAAATTAATCTACAGGAATCTCTGGATTCACATTCTTTGATCCAACTAAGGCATACCATAACATATAGCCCATAGACAATAAAGGAACTGCATAACTGATCATATATCCTAATGTGTCTGCAATGAAGTTTTGTACGAGTGGCATGACACCACCACCAACAACCATCATCATGAATATACCTGATGCCTGTGCCGTGTATTTTCCAAGTCCTTCTGTAGCAAGATTAAAGATAGAAGACCACATAATAGAAGTGCATAAACCACAGAGAACAAGTAACATAGCACTAACAGGAACTTCAGTCATGGCAAATGATGAACCAGTAAACAACGGCATCGAAGTCATAACTGTCTTGGGAATGAATATCGCCAGCAGAATAAGAATCATACCAACACTATTTGTGACAATCATCATGGTCTTAGATGACACTTTGTCTGCGATAAAGCTAGAGCAGAGACGACCTACGAGCATTAGTAACCAATAAGTTCCGGCAACAAAGCCTCCGATAGCTGCTGCGTTGGCTAATAGTCCGGCACCTTTTTCTGAAGTATCAGCAATATAGAAATTCAATGTTCCAGGAATACCTACCTCTACACCTACGTAGAAGAAAATGGCAATAACGCCTAGGAGACAATGACGGAATGACCAAGGAGAATATTCAAACTTCGTTTTAGAAGTAACTCTACCTATTTCTGGATCCTTGATGGGGATGAAAACAAGTGCGATGAATGCGGCAGCGAATACTGTCATAGCAATGTAAAGAACAAGATTGATTTCTATAAAATCCGTAGTCTTTGTCACCTCACCAATCAGGGCGCCAACGAGCATAGGAGTCAAGGTGCCAGAAAGGGAGTTAAGTGTACCACCAATCAAGTTCAGCTGGTTACCACGGTTACCACCACCACCTAACAAGTTCAACATGGGATTTACCACGGTATTAAGCAAGCAGACAGAAAGACCTGACACGAAAGCACCAAACAAATACACGAAATTGTCAGAGTATCCTTCCAATGTCTCAAATCCAGAAACAAATTGAATTAGCACACCAATAAATCCTACAAGAACACCTAACATAGCTGTTTTCTTGTATCCGATTCTGGTAAGCATCTTACCTGCGGGAATACCCATGAACAGATAAGCAAAGAAGTTCATGAAATTTCCCAACATAGCAAGCATGTTGGAACCGCCAACCTCTGGATCGTTTTTCATAACGACACCTATCGGCGCAGCCAGATTGGTGACAAACGCAATCATGGCATACAGGAACATCATCGTTATGATAGCGATAATGCTGCCATTTTGTTTTTGATTACTCATAATAGTTATTTGGATTTAGTAATTACTCTTCTACGCCAAATTTATACACCGTCTTCTGCTTATAGCGCTCACCAGGATTCAGAACAACACTGGGGAAGTAAGGACGGTTAGGTGTATCGGGGAAATGCTGAGCCTCCAGGCATACTGCAGAACGTCGTGGGAAAGTAGCACCGTTAGCTCCTTTATATCCACTAGCGTAGTTAGCAGTGTAAAGCTGCATACCAGGCTCTGTCGTGTAGCACTCCAAAGTACGACCGCTCTTTGGATCCTTAATCTTAGCTGCAAAGCTGAGTTCTCCTTCTTCCACCTTATTTAATACATAGTTGTGGTCGAAGCCTTTACCAAATTTAATCTGCTCGTGATCGGCATCAATATCTTTGCCAAAGGTTTTAGGTGAACGGAAATCGAATGGAGTTCCAGCCACTTTCAGAATCTCACCTGTCGGGATTGCTGTCTCATCTGTAGGAAGATAGAAGTCAGCGTTTATCTCGCAGATTTGGCCCTCAATGGTTGGGGTAGGATCAGCAGTACCTGCAAGAGAGAAGAATGCGTGATGTGTCAGATTGACAATTGTCTTCTTATTGGTTGTGGCAAGATACTCCAGTACCAACTCGTTATTGTCAGTGAAGGTGAATTCTACGGTAACATCCAATTCTCCAGTGAAACCTTCCTCACCATAAGAGGAAACTCGATGTAAAGCCAATGAACGGGGTCCCATTTGACGGGCATCCCATACTTTAGCGTTGAATCCTATGGTACCGCCATGCAGATGGTTAGGACCGTCGTTAAGTGCAAGCTGGTATTCTTTTCCATTCAAAGTGAACTGTCCCTTGCAGATACGGTTACCCCAACGTCCTATTAAAGTTGACAAGTAAGGTTCAGCACCACTAGTCAATTGCTGAATACTTCCGTGTCCTTGAATGACGTTAGCTACTTTACCATCTTTGTCTGGTACCATAATAGCACAAATGGCACCACCGTAATTGGAGATTGCCACTTCAAAACCCTTGCGATTGCGCAAGATGTATAAATCAGTTTTCTTACCATTAATCGTGGTCTGAAAGTCTTTGCGGTTCAGACCACACAAATTTTCATTTTCGGTTGTGTTCGCCATAATTGATTGTTTTTAGTTACATATGTATTTACCTGCAAAGTAACCGAAAAAAATCGAATTTAACGAAAGAATGTGTAAAAAAAACGTTGATGGGAGTGTTAAAAACAACTAAATGCAATTTTTCAGGAAATCACCAACCAAGTAACTACTACCGCCAATAAAGATAAAATCTCTCATACTGGCAGCTTCTTGTGCTGCCCTATATGCTTCAATCACAGTAGTATAGCACTCTCCGTATATACCATGTTGTGCAGCGATGGTCTTCACGACGTTTGCATTGATAGCACGTTTGGTAGCAGCTTGAGTAAAATAGTAAGCTGCATCTTTTGGTAATAAATCCATCACTTGATGGATGTCTTTGTCATCTACCATTCCGAAAACGATATGTCTCTTGTCACACTCTACTTGTGCTATTTGTTGACTTAAATAGATCCATCCACCAACATTATGACCAGTATCACAAATCGTCAATGGGGAAGAGTTGACAACTTGCCACCGCCCTGTCAGTCCTGTCATTTTACTGATATTAGCCAGTGCGTTAATCAGTTCTTTCTTAAATTGATTCTGACTATCGGGGGTAGTGTGAGCAGAAAGATAACCTTTATCAGACAATACTTTCAATACGGCAAATACCGTATTCAGGTTTTTTTCTTGATAGATACCTCCCAGCTCTCCCTCTAACTCTCCCCAGTGACGGGTAGCATAATGCATTTTACCTGAGGATAGGGGAGTAGCTTGAAGTATCTCCGGCTCATCATCTGCGAAAATAATGTTGCTTTCAGTCTCCTTTGCTTTTTCCTCAAAAACGGGTCGTGTCTCCTCATGACTCTCGCCAATCACCACAGGTACACCTTTCTTGATAATACCAGCTTTCTCTGAGGCGATCTTAGCCAAAGTGTCACCTAAGAATTGGGTATGGTCAAAACTGATATTGGTAATGACAGAGACAAGTGGGGTGATGATATTGGTGCAATCAAGTCTTCCGCCTAATCCAACCTCTACCACAGCAATATCTATCTTCTTATCAGCAAAGTATTTGAAGGCAAGAGCTGTTGTGACCTCAAAGAAAGAAGGATGGAGTGGTTCAAAGAACCCTTTCTCTTTCTCAACGAAACGTACCACATAATCTTCTGGAATCTTCTCTCCATTGACACGGATACGCTCTCTGAAATCCACCAGATGCGGGGAAGTATAGAGCCCGACCCGATAGCCGCATTCCTGCAGAAAAGCGGCTAGGGTATGAGATACGGACCCTTTGCCATTGGTACCTCCTACATGGATAGCACCATATTGCTGATGAGGATGTCCAAAATGCTCATCCAATGCCATCGTATTACTCAAGCCCTCCTTATATCCAGATGCTCCTTGTCGCTCGAACATAGGCATCTGGTGATACAGATATTCACAGGTTTCTTGGTAATTCATGGCTATGACAAATATTAATTGAAGTAGTTCTTGAAGCGTTGGAATATAGAACGTTTAGTGGCTGCGTCACCTTGGAAGTTGTCACTATGCTTGAATTTCTCTATCGCCTCCTTCTCCTCACGACTTAACGTCTTAGGGACATAGACGCTGACATTAACCACTAAGTCACCATTGCCACGTCCATAGCCCTGTACGGCTGGCAGTCCCTTACCTCTTAGGCGGAGCGTCTTACCCGGCTGTGTACCAGGTTCCATCTTCACTCTCAGTTTTGTACCCTGAATGGTAGGAATCTCCACATCACCGCCAAGAGCTGCTGTCGGGAAGTCAAGCAACAAATTATATATCAAGTCACTGTCGTCACGGATGAAGCGATCATCCTCGATTTCTTCCACAAAGACCTGGATATCACCATTGATCCCTTTATTATGTCCGGCATTACCCTTGCCTGGTACGTTGATAATCATACCCTCAGCAACACCGGCAGGAATCTTGATCTCAACCACTTCTTCACCTTTCTCGACACCAGTGCCGCCACAATGGCGACACTTGTTTTTGATAATACGACCAGAACCGTTACAAGTAGGACACGTTCCTTGGGTCTGCATCATACCAAAGATGCTCTGGGTGGTATGGGTGATAACACCACTTCCATGACATGTCGGACAAGTCTCTGTACCACTGCCATCCTCTGCGCCAGTGCCATGACAATGAGCACAAGGAATATCCTTACGGACTTTGAATTTCTTTGTGACACCTGTGGCAATCTCCTCCAGAGAGAGTCTGACCTTCAGACGAAGATCACTACCACGATGTTGCTGAGAACTCCGATGGGTACCACCTCCGAAACCACCAAATCCAGCACGACCACCGAAGATATCGCCGAACATCGAGAAGATGTCGTCCATATTCATGCTGGAGGCACTGAATCCTCCGAAGCCACCTTGTGGACCGTTGAATCCAAACTGGTCGTATTGCTGACGCTTCTGTGGGTCATGCAATACGTCATAAGCCTCGGCAGCCTCTTTAAATTTCTCCTCAGCTTCCTTGTTGCCGGGGTTACGGTCGGGGTGATATTTGATGGCGATGGTGCGGTACGCCTTCTTAATCTGGTCTTCTGTGGCGTTCTTATCGACACCAAGCACCTCGTAATAGTCTCTCTTTGCCATATTATTGTCCTACTGCCACTTTAGCGTGGCGAATTACTTTATCATTTAATTGATAACCAGTCTGCAGACAGTCAATCACCTTTCCTTTCTTGTCATCACCCATACCTGGTACCATGGCGACAGCTTCGTGTACATCAGTGTTAAAGTCTGCATTCTCAGTCTCTATTTTCTTGACACCCAGTCCTTCAAGCGCTTTCATGAACTTGTGATAGATCAGTTCCATGCCCTCACGAAGAACAGCGGGGTCGTCAGTCTTTTCTCCATTTTCCATGGCACGTTCCATGTCGTCGATAACGGGTAAGATAGCACTGACTGCTTTCTCACCACCATTCAAGATCAGTTCGGCCTTCTCTTTCAGGGTGCGTTTGCGATAATTGTCAAACTCCGCTGTCTTATATAGAATCTGTGTCTTCAGTTGTTCTATTTCCTCTTGAGCAGCCACAAGCGGGTCTTTTTCCTCGGAGTCCTCAGTGTTCTCTGAATTTTCTGAGTTCTCAGAGTTTTCAGAATCTTCTGAATTCTCAGAGTTTTCTGTTTCAACTGTTTCTTCTTCCTTCAGAGTCTCTTCCTCTTCCAGTTTTTCCTTTTCTTCTTCTTTCATAGCGTTTGTTCATTTGTAAAGATTATACAGCAAATTCCGTGCCACTCCTAAGAATACAATTCAGCTTTCTTCTCCTTGATGCTCTCATCATAGATGTAGTCATCATAGGTCATCAACTTATCAATCGTACCCTTAGGTGTCAATTCAATGATTCGGTCAGCGACAGTATTGATAAACTCATGGTCGTGAGAGGCAAACAGGATATTGCCCTTGAAGGATATAAGATTGTTGTTAAATGCCTGTATCGACTCCAAATCAAGGTGGTTGGTCGGGGTGTCGAGAATCAGACAGTTGGCATTCTTCAACTGCATGCGTGCTATCATACAACGCATTTTCTCACCACCACTCAGCACATTGACCTTCTTCAGGATATCCTCCTCTTTAAAGAGCATACGACCCAAGAATGACTTCATCATCACCTCATTACCTGTGCCATACTGACTGAGCCAGTCAACCAGATTCAGTTCGCTCTGGAAGAAAGAGGTATTGTCGAGTGGGAGATAGGCGGTGGTAATGGTGACACCCCATTTATAGGTACCGGCATCCGCCTCACGGTTGCCGTTGATAATCTCGAAGAGTGCCGTCATCGCCTTGGGGTTATGAGAGAGAAAGACGGTCTTCTGTCCTTTCTCTATTGTGAAGTTCACATTGTCGAAGAGGACTGTACCATCGGTATCTACAGCCTTCAGTCCCTCTACCTCCAAGATTTGTGTACCAGGCTCACGCTCCATGGAGAAGATGATACCAGGATACTTACGGGTGGATGGTGTGATCTCCTCGACATTCAGTTTCTCCAACATCTTCTTACGAGAGGTCGTCTGCTTGGATTTTGCCACATTGGCAGAGAAACGACGGATGAACTCCTCCAGTTGCTTACGCTTCTCTTCTGTCTTCATCTTCTGGTTCTGCTGTTGGCGAAGAGCGAGCTGACTCGACTCATACCAAAACGAGTAGTTACCAGAGAACAGGGTCACCTTACCAAAATCGATATCCACAGTCTGGGTCGATACGGCATCGAGGAAGTGACGGTCGTGGCTGACGACCAAGACACACTGCTCAAGGTTAGAGAGGTATTCCTCCAACCACTGTACGGTATCAAGGTCTAAGTCATTGGTAGGCTCGTCGAGCAACAAGTTATCGGGATGTCCGAACAATGCCTTGGCAAGCATCACACGTACCTTCTCATTATTCGAGATCTCAGCCATCTGCTTGTAATGCTGACCCTCAGGCACTCCGAGGTTCTGCAACAACTGTGCCGCCTCACTCTCTGCCTCCCAACCGTTCATCTCAGCAAAAGCCATCTCTAAGTCGGCAGCACGATTACCATCCTCCTCTGTCATCTCCTCTTTGGCATAGAGTGCCTCACGCTCCTTCATATTCTGCCATAGAGGCTGGTGACCCATCAGTACCGTGTCCATCACCGTATAGTCATCGTATTTGAAGTGATCCTGTTCCAATACAGACAAACGCTCCCCGGGAGCCAGTTCTATCGTACCCTTATTGGGCTCCAGTTCTCCGCTGATAGCACGGAGTAGGGTAGACTTACCGGCACCATTAGCACCAATAATACCATAAATATTACCACTGGTGAATTTCAGGTTTACATCCTTATAAAGTGTTTTCTTGCCAAACTGAATAGCGAGATTCGTAACTGTTATCATATTTTCCTTATACCTTATTTATATATATAACATTTGATTTTGATGGCAAAGGTACACATTTTATCTGAAAAGACAAAATGTGTACCTAAAAATTAAATCATCCGCATTCCGCATGAATGATGGAAGAGACTATAAATTTCCTACCGACAAACTGGTCGTTTGTTACCGACTGACGGTGGGCTTGTTACCGAGAAACTCCGTCTTTCTCTCGCGCGTGCGCGCACTATAATTTTTTAAAACCCTTGCCACTATTGCCACCTTGCAAAACTATTTGATAATCAGTGGATTGTCGGTGACAAGGAAGCGGCAAGGGTGACAAGGATTGGCGATTTTTGCTGGAAAATCATACTTTTTTGAGTAATTACATCATCCTTACCAGCATAGATAGATGTGTCATTAGTAATTCTTACATCGACAATATTGCCCTCAGATTCGTATCAGTAAACGTCCGCCAAATCATCAGTTTGATGGTCTTATAGTCATCGAATAACTGCTTGACAAATTTAATTTCAAAAACTAGACGGAAGTCGTTTTCGTCTGCTGTCTCGACAAATTCATGTTTGGTTCCAACACGAGCCACCTCTATTTGATACAGGTCACGGATGCCCTTGCCTTTTATGTAAGGCATAAAGTAGTAGAGTTTATTGAGTTTTACGGTCGACGGGAATTTCTTACCAGTGAAGTATGCCTTTGCGCGTTGATTAGTGTATGGTTCGATATACTTATCTGGCACAAGGCTTACCAAGACGTTCTTCGAGTCATCTAGATTGCTATTATCTATGTTTATTTTGCGACCAAAGGGATTGCTGATGATTTGCATATCTTTGGGATATTGCTTATGCATATCGAACATATCAATCTCAAAGAGTGTTGGTGGCAACATATCATGTGCAGTCTTGTATGCTTCTTCAATCTGGCTTTCCTCAGAATACTGAGCCTCGATTTCATTGAACAGGCGAATCAGCGATCGTCCGATAGCAAAAGCAAGGTTCACAGGCACGGCATTGCCAATCTGCTTATATTGGTCTGTTATGTTTCCTTCAAATTCCCAATAGTCAGGGAAGGTTTGAATACGTGCATATTCACGAACAGTCAAAGGACGTGTCTCTATAGGATGACAACGCTCTGTCTGCTTTTGAGCAGGTGCACATGTTAGAGTCAGCGATGGTTCATCCATTGACAAACGACGAGCCATTCCAGTCTTGCCGCCTCCTAAATAAAAGCTACCACCCATGTATTCTTTTTGCTCATCAACGGGTAGATCACGCCAGTCACCACCTTCTGGCACCATTGCCATCACACGGGCTTTCTTGGCAGGATAGGTCTGACCTTCTGATTTTGGCACATCGTTGTCATAAAGTTCTCCGCTGAAGAATGCATCACGTAGCGTCATCACACGACGATACGGATCAGGCCACTTAAAACGGAATCCTTGTTCGTAGATGTCGTTACGGATAGCCACAAGAATTAAGCGCTCTCGTTTCTGTGGTACCTGATACATGATGGCTTTCAGGACACGAGGCTCTACTAACGTATACCCCAATTCTTTTATAGCGTTACGTATAACATCTAAAGTCCTTCCATCTTCATGCGACAGCAAACCTTTCACATTCTCACCCATGAAAACTTTGGGTTGTATTTCTTTTACGGCACGAGCCATTTCAAAGAACAATGTCCCACGTGTATCATTCAAGCCACCTTTCTTTCCAGCGTATGAAAAGGCCTGGCAAGGGAAACCACCAGAAAGGAAGTCCACCTTACCACGAAGGGGAGTAAAATTCACCTGATGAATATCGCCCTCCAACACATTCCATTCGGGGTGATTCCTGCGAAGTGTCTTACAAGCCATGGCATCCATCTCGTTCAACAGCACATGGCGGAAACCAGCCAAATGCATACCAAGTGCTAAACCTCCAGCACCTGCAAAAAGTTCTACAGAAGTAAAGTCACGTAGAGGTGCAACATGAAATTCCTCATCCCAGTTCGTGTCAAGCATCATTCTGACAGGGTTAACGTCAGTTAGTTCCTCCATATAGAAGCCCTCTTTGCCCTTCTCGTTCTTATGATATGGGTACACACCATTCTCACCCCACTTCTGCGCAGTAGCGAGTGAAGTTCCCGTGAGATCAGCTAGATTAGTGACAGATAAAAATGTTGGCATCGTTAGAAATCCTCAAATCCTTCATAAGTCTTGAAAGCAAGCAGATATAAACTCTTATAGAAGTCCGTTTTATCCAACTCCTCATACACGGTATTCTTGAGTTTTGCAGATTCATCCTCTGAAATAACATCATCAAGAATTTCAGGAAGAACTTTGCACAACTTAAAGAAAGCATTTTTGTTACCAAAGACAATCTCATAAAATTTATCAAGTGAAACACGAAGGATTCTGTCATGAGAGAATTGACGACCGTCAACTGTTACATTCCATTTTCTTTTTTGTGATTTCTTTGCGATAACCTCAACAAGCATGCAAGTAGCCTTATCATCCATGAGAATCTTATCTTGCATCTTCATATAGGTCTTTTGTGAAGCGGCAGAATTCATGGTGTTATGCTTGTTCTTCATCTCAACGTAGATGTGTAGTTCATCATTAAGGACATCGAAGCCCCCCTTGTCTCCATTGGCGGGCACTTCCCAACCATTCCCCGCCAGTTTGAAAAGGTACTGATGGAAATATCCAATACGGTTGTTGTTTGTCTTGTCTATCTGTCGTATACATTCTGACTCAATCGTTTGTGCCATCGTCTGACCATAGATCTTTGAATCGAAAGTCAGTTTGATTGGATCAATAATGTTCTTGTTGAATTCTTTCAGGTTGATACTGCGTCGATATTGCAATACGGTTGATTTGACGTGGTTATATATTTCCTCGTCAGAGACGAACCCTAAATTGTACCTCTTCATAACTGATATATTTTTAGTTTCTTGCTTCTATATAACTAACCTCTGCGAGGTGTTATAAAACGCCTCTGCTTTCGGTCAGCCGAAAAGTTTGCTGCAAAGTTACGACATTTATTTTATAAAGACAAAGGAAAAGAAAACTTTATGCGATAAAATCTGCAAAGGGAAAATGATTGGAGATGCGTTAATGCTGTTTATTACGAAGGCGGCACATCCTTATGTCGAATGTGCCGCCTTCCTTTTATAGTTTTTTTACTTGCTAAGCTGCTTTACAGGGAAAGTGAAGTAAGTGTCGGGATAGGGCTCGTCCTTCAGCGTGAAATGCCACCACTCTGTGTCAATGGGCTTGAAACCGTGGGAGAGCATGGCACGACGCAGAATCATACGGTGCTCGAACTGCTCAGCGGTGATGCTACGCTTGGGCTCTGAAGGACTCTTCGAGTTATCGCCCGTATACTCACCCGTCTCGGGATTGCCACAGAAGTCAGGGTGGCTCTCAGGACCGAACCAGTCGAAGGTGCCACCCATGTCAAGTTCCTTCTCTGTTGCCATGTCGAACAGGGGCAGATCGACGGTGGAGCCACGAGTGTGACCGCTCCGTTCGGCGATATACCCCTGAGGGAAGAGCACACTCTTGTCGAGATCGGGGTAGAAGTATTGCTTCATCTTTGTGTCAGTGAGATCCTGCGCCCAGCGCACAAAATGATTGACTGCCTTCTGGGGACGGTAAGCGTCGTAAATCTTCAAACGATAACCTTGAGCCTTCACGTCGTCGCTCACTTCCTTCAGGGCTGCCGCAGCCTGTTTGGTCAGCAATGCCGTAGGCTCCTCATAGCCGTCTATGCGCTGTCCCACGAAATTATATGTACTATAGTAGCGAATCTCTAAGATGGCATCAGGTATGGCTTCTGTCAGGGTTACGAACTGACTGCTGTCATCCGTCGGACTGACCACAGAACGGTCGTCGTCGCTATTGCAGCAGGTCATCACACATGCGCCAAAGATAATGGCGATGAAGGCGGTTGTCAACCAAATTCTTTTTCTCATCATGCTTTAATGTATAGATACTTTAAATGTTATCGATTACAAATCGCTTTTCCTTTTAGGGATTTCATGGTGCAAAGGTACTATTTTTTCCTAATTAACAACCATCGTTCTGTAAAAAGATGGTTCAGATCGTTCGCGTCTGTACCATCGATACAGGTTGACTTAGAGTCAAACGATTGGTTGACATGGAGTCGAACGATTGGTTGACTGGAGTCAACCGATAGAAAGGATGCTTCTAACCACTGCGAACAACGGCACTTCTCATTGATTAGAACGGCTCTAAACGGTTGTCGACTGGAGTCGACAGACCTGCTGACTCCAGTCGACAAGGTTGCTGACTCCAGTCGACAGACTTGCTGACTCTAAGTCAACAAGTGGTAAGTTGAATTAGTCATTATTTTTAATTAGAATCTTACGATTATCTTTTATGTACAAACCCTTCTGCTTCGGACGTTCAGATCCCAGACGGTGCCCTTGCAGGTCGTAGAACACACCGTCGGTGGTGGCAGTCTTTGTTGTAGTCTCACTGATACCTGTTGCGGGGCTGATGGTGATGGAGGTGTAGGTGAAATACGGTGGATCGATGGCTTCGTGTCCAGGTGTCTCATACAGCAGCAGATATTTGCCCGCATTCTTGGGTGTAAAGACGTACGTTATCTCCCCCGTCTTGCCAGCCATCAGATAGACAGCCGAAATAATTGCTTCTTCCTTCGTCCATCCGTTAGGCAACTCTTCGTCGTCTTTCATTTGTTTGATGACAGCCTCGGCTGCGGCAGGGTCGTCATTGCCGATATATATAGGCAACAGTATCAGGTTGCCCTCAAAGTCAGTATCACCAGTGTTCTCGATAGTCAGCGTCAGATTGCTCTTCTCAGAAGCAGCTCCAGTGCCACAGGTAATGGCACACTTGGTGACCTTCAGTGCACTTGCCGACGGCATAGTCGTAATGGTGACATTGCCGTCCTCGACGGTATGTACGAAATAGTAGTTGTCAGCTGCCAACGGTTGCCATTGTGCACCCTCTACCGATGTGCAGAGGTAGAACGGATAGAGGTATTTGGTGCCATTGGGGAACTCCGATGGGTCGACGGTCTTATCGTAGAAAAAGGTGTAGTAATTGTATTCATCAGTCTTCAGCTTGAGTGTTTCTGATGAGTATGTGTCTCGCTTCCACGTACCGTTTTCCTTGTAGAACAGTCCGATATCAAACTCTGCCTCAGAATAGATGGCGCTGTTGAATTGGCATGTCACGTAGAGGTAGTAGCCGAGGTTACCACTCTTGTCTTTTCCCTCTATGGCGAAGTAGTGGTTTACGCTTCTCAGTTCTGGATAGATGGTAGTGGCCGCACTTCCCGAATTGTCAGGCTGTATGCCGATGATGGCATCCTGATACATGCAGAAGCCGATGCCGGGTTTCGTTGCCCCTGTCGTATTGGTGACATTGGGGTCGAGCACCGACAGCGAGAAGTAGTTGTCTTGGTTGGTTTCCCATCCCCAGTTGATGTGGAACAGACCATTACCGTCATAGCCGTCGCAGATGAAGGCGTGTCCGCCTTCGTCAGAAGCGCCGGAGTAGATAACAGGGCGGTTATTCGCCAGCTCGTTGTATATCATGTCCTCCCACTCTCCGATGGTATAGCCGTCGCGTGCCACAAACATTGTCGAGTTGGCGTATCCGAAATACTGGCGCAGGGCATCGGCAATGTTATGGGAGTTGACTATCGAGATATATGGGCTGTACACCATGTGAACAGACTGACCGCAGTAGCGCATCAGCGTGGCGACGGCATCTGCCTGTGCGTCAGTGACATCGGACAGCGGATTGCCGTATTCATTCAGATAGCGGTTGCGCATATTGTTCCAGTCGAAGATGACGGGGGGCAGCGCATCGGCAGAGAAGGTCTCTTTCACATCCTTCTGTAAGTTACTGACGGTATATTCGTAGGCGGGAATCTCTGGCGTCTCCGTTGTGGGCCACTGCCAGTAGTTCATCACCTGCGCCATAGCGGTGGCGATACAGCCTGTCACACATAACTGGTTTTGGTATTTTGTCACCTGGCCGTTATACTTCGGACAGCGATCGTTGTAGATGGGGTCCTGGCACCACTGCGTCTTGACCAGCGGGTCGATTTTCGCAAGGGCGGCACGCTGCGCTGTGCTATTTGTCAGCTACACGTCGCCCAGGGCTTCGATGGCGTCGCTGTAGCTACGGAGCCACGCACGCATATTCTCGGGCATGCGCTCCCAGTCGAAGGAGCCCGTCGTGCTGTATCCCAGCACTGGCAGTGCACGCTCGTCGCCGCTGGCAATGACGTAGCCGCCGTCGTTCCTATTAAATACATAGAGGTGAGGCAGGTCAATGGCTACCGCATCCAGTTGTGTTTGCGATGAAGCTCGATGGTTCGCTATGGGGTTAGACTTCAGGAAATCATTTACTCGCACCTTGGCTTCTTGTTGACTGATAGTCTGTGCGCTGATGGTGAGCGCAACAGCCATCAGCGTGATCATTAAACAAAACTTTTTCGACCTGTAAGGTTGAAAATGCCAGATTTTCATAGTTAAATAATCATAATGGC
>CALFUF010000140.1 GCA_937916405.1 uncultured Prevotella sp. | reverse complement strand
TCTGATAATCCGTATGTCAATTACCCGTCTGGTATGGTACATATTCCTTTTCGTTTTTCAGGACGGAGAAGATGATGTTCGACAGCTTGCGTGCTATCCTCACTATCGCCTCCTGTGGCTCCATCCTCTTTTTGTACTGGAAGTATTGCGCTCCAAGGCCCGCATCCCTGCCGATGGCAATCCATGCAGCCTCGATGATCATGGGACCGAGTTGTTTGTTTCCTCTGAAGGTCTTCTCGCCATGCACGACTTTCTCACCGCTGCTGTGGCTCGTTGGTATCAGGCCGAGATAGGCGGCAAACTGGTTCTCGTTGCGGAACCGTTTCACGTCACAGACCTCCGTCAGGATGCACATGGTAGTGATGAGACCGATTCCTGGGATAGTCCTGAGCAGATCGTGCCTACGCTTGAACCTTTCTGTCTGACTCATCTTGCGCAGCTGGTGCGTAGCTTCCAGCAGGGTGCCTCTAATGACTTCCACCTGCCTGATGAGCAGGTCAAGTGACATACGTGTGTCTGACATCAGCTGCACGTCTTTCATCAGCCATGTGATGAATGCCCTTGACCAGTGAGTCTGCTTCTTTGAGAAACGTTCTGGATATTCTACGCCATGACAGTGCAGCATGTGCTTGACTCTCGACTTGTATGCGCCGAGTTGCTTCTGTATCGTCCTGCGTATGCGCACTACAGAGCGGTCGTCAATATACTGTTTTTCCAAAATGTAGTTCCCATTGAGCAAATCTGCCTTCAAAGATCTCGCCAGTTTCTCCGCATCAACCCTGTCGGTCTTCATCACTTCCTCATACTGTGTCGTCGGGACATCAGCAGCATGGATCACCATGCATTCAATGCCGACTTCCTTCAGGGCATAGTAGGTAGAGAAACCGCTGAAGCCAGACTCATAGACAGCCTGGTACTCGCCATCCGGGTAATTCTTCTTCAAAAAGTCAAAGAGCTCTTTTGCTGAAGGCTTCTGAGAATGCCTCCTTACAATTCCTATTTCAGGGGCTATCGCCACCTCCCAATTTTTCGCATGGACATCAATTCCTATGAAAATCTTTTGTCCTTTGAAAGAAATTTTGTTCCTTTGCATACTGGTACGGTATTTAATTGTGAATGTATATTGTTTGCACTTACAAAAATACAATCCAATTATTATCGTACCAAATTTTTAACCTCTTTTTCTTAGCGAAGCCCCTTTCACGCAACGTGAGGCGTAGAGGTTCTCGAAGCGGAGCGAAGAGGTTCTCTGCACCTCACGGTGCGGAATATTTCTCTGCCTAAGGACTATCTCCTATTGGCCTGTTGGTGTTTCCGACTGCAAACATAGTAACTTTTTTGGTGTTTTCCCTAATTCTTTGTATTTTTGCAACTGCAACTAAAGACTTATGCGGAAAATCATCCATTCCGCTATGGCGATGATGCGGGCGAAGCGGCTCTGTCCACACCTGACAGCATCGGCAGGGATCTCTTATAATAAGTTATTGGCGAAGATCGCCTCTGACTGGCGTAAGCCTGACGGGATGACGACCATCCATCCTGACCGTGCCCTCGACTTCATCGCTCAGTTGCGCATCGAGAAACTATGGGGCGTGGGACATACGTTCTTCCTGACTTGCAAAGGTGTCATCCCGAAATGCTCCTTGACGTATTTGCCAAAGAATGATGAGTTTGGAAAACCTAACAGGTCTGCAATCTGCGTGATGGTGAGATCAGTCTGCTTCAGGTAATAGCGGATGTTCTCCAAGACATGTTCTCGTATCCACTCGTTTGCCGTCTTTCCAGAGTGTTTCTTGCAGATGACGGTAAGGTATTTCGGTGAGATACAGAGTTCGTTGGCGTAAGACGCTACCGTACGGTATTTCACGTCACTGTGGTTAAGCAAATCGAGGAATCGCTGGAAGTGGGAGCCTGTATGGCTTGTCTCCTCTGGTCGGGAGGTCGTGGGCAATAACTGTTTCATGGCACCACAGAGCCCCAGCATGGCACTGCGCAAAAGCGACTGGATGACATCCGTCCTGAAGGGCATGTTGGGATCCTTCTCAAAACAGAGTGTCAGCATATCGTAGAAGTGAGTAAAAAACATCAAGTTGTCGTCATTGAGATTGATGACGCGTATTTGCTGGACGTACATCACCTCATTCCATACACTCATTTTCTCATGCAGGAAACTTTGCAGGATGCCATTGGTGAAGAACATTCCTTTAATATTGAAGTCTGGACTGATCATCAGGTCAGTGATATTGACATTGGCGGGAACGACCGCCACTTGGTTTTGTCTCACTTCAATAGGTTTCCCGTTCATCAACCCCTGTACACGTCCGCTGGTACAGATGATGACCGCACTCATCGCCACGTGGGCATTGCTGATTTCCGCGAATTTCTGAATGCTGTCCACAACGGTTATATCCTTGTCGGAATAGCCGATGCTCACTGACTCATTGGTCGTCAAGGATTGTAAGGAAATCTCTTCTTGTTGCATGGGATGTTCTGTTTTGGATGCAAAGGTACGTAATTCTTGGGAAAGATGACGTTCTATTTGGGTTGTTTTTTGGTTAATTTGGATTGTTTAGGCAGAATCAACCGATAGTGATTCCAAATAGAACATGACAATTAGGGGGATTTCAACTATTTTTGCACCTAAAAATAACAATAGAACGATGAAAAGAAGTGTTTTAGGACTGCTCCTTGTAGGGTTAGTATGTGGTTGCAGTGAGAAAAAAGAGAGCGTGGTGAAGGCTCCGACAAGAGTGAAAACAGAGATAGTGGCAATGTCCACAGGTGAGAGTGGACAGCATTATGTCGGTATCGTGGAGGAGCGGGAGGCTACCGCAGTCAGTTTTACGGGCATGGGTGTCGTCAGGCGTATGCTGGTCAGTGAGGGTCAGGCGGTGAACCGTGGACAGTTGATAGCCGTGATGGATGATACGCAGGCTCGTAACCTGCTCAGTGGCGCAGAGGCTCAGATGGCACAGGCGAATGATGCGCTGCAGCGTTACCAGATGCTCCACGACAACGGTTCCTTGCCTGAGGCTCAATGGGTGGAGATACAAAGCAAAGTAGCACAGGCGAAGTCGCAACTGGAGGTGGCTAAGAAGAACCTCGCCGACTGTCGTCTGGTGGCTCCTGTCAGTGGTGTCATCGGTCATAAGAAGGTAGGGGCTGGTGAGACGGCAATGCCCTCCCAGGCGGTGGTGAGTGTCCTCGATATCAGCACCGTCAAGGTGAAGGTGTCTGTACCTGAGGCGGAGGTCAGTGCCATCCGTCCCAATACTTCCTCACGGATCCAGGTGGATGCCCTCGGTAGGAGTTATGAGGGAGGCAGGATAGAGAAAGGGGTGGTGGCTGACGCGCTCACGCATACCTATGATATATTCATCCATGTGGCGAACAGCGACCGGCGACTGTTACCGGGTATGGTCGCCTCTGTCCAGTTTACGGGACTGGCGGAGCAGTCGGCGGAGCATGTGATGACATTACCCGTGACGGCAGTCCAGAGGAAGGCTGACGGAAACCTCTTCGTCTGGACGGTGGGCAAGGACAGTACCGCCCATCGCACCCTTGTCGGTGTTGGAGAGACCGAGGGTAACCGTATCGTTGTGACGAGCGGAGTCACCATAGGACAGTGTGTGATCACTGAGGGCTACCAGAAACTGAGTAAGGGGACAAGGGTGGTGTTTTAGTTTATAGTTCATAGTTTATAGTTATGAAAGAGAAGATGTCATGGCTCAGATGGCCATTAGAGCATTATAGCATCACCCTGCTGATCGTCCTGATACTCTTTGTGATGGGTATCTATGGTATGTATGTGATGCCGAAGGATGAGTTTCCTCATGCCACCATCCGGCAGGGGGTGGTCGTTGCTGTCTATCCAGGTGCCTCGACAGAGGAGGTGGAGCAGCAGGTGGCTCGTCCGTTGGAGCGTTATCTCTTCACCTTTGGTGAGGTAAATCGTGCCAAGACCACCACCACTTCGCAGAACGGCATGTGTGTCGCTATGGTGGAACTGAACGACGACGTGAACAACAAGGACGAGGTATGGTCGAAAATCAAACATGGACTGAACAGTTTCAAGTCGCAGTTGCCTACTGGTGTACTGGCAATTGTCGTTAATGACGACTTCGGCAACACCTCCGCCTTACTGATTGCCATTGAGAGTGGAGAGCGTAGTTATCGGGAGTTGAGGCAGTATAGTGACGATCTCAGCGACCGACTCCGTCGGATTCCCTCTGTTGCCAATGTGAAGATGTTGGGTGAGCAGAAGGAGCAGATATCACTCTATGTCGACCGCCAGCGTTTGCAGGCATACGGTATTGGGCAGCAACTTCTGTTCTCCCGTTTGCAGGCACAGGGCATCACCACGATGAGCGGTGCCATCAGTGACGATGACCAGCAGATACCCATCCATATCGAGAATACAGAGGACAGCGAAGAGGAGATAGCCAATCAGATTATCTTCAGCGACCCGTCAACGGGTAAGATAGCACGGGTGCGTGATGTGGCACGTGTTGTCCGAGAGTACGACACCAATGCCAGCCGCATCGAGCAGGACGGTCACCCCTGCGTGCTGCTGTCGATGGAGATGACAGAGGGCAACAATGTCGTCATCTACGGGGAGGAGGTAGACAAGGTACTGCAGCAGTTCCGTGAGGAGAAACTGCCCGACGATGTCACCATCACCCGCATAGCCGACAAACCGAAGGTAGTGGCTATGAGTGTCAGTTCCTTCCTGCGCGACCTGCTCATCTCGATGGTCATCATCATTCTGGTGATGATGGTGCTTTTCCCCATCCGTTCAGCCATCGTTGCCGCCATCACCGTTCCGCTGAGTACGTTCATTTCAGTAGCCATTATGTATATGGTAGGCATCGAGTTGAATATCATTACGCTGGCAGCCCTGATCGTGGTGTTGGGAATGATCGTCGATAACAGCATCGTGGTCATTGACGGCTACTTAGAATATCTCGGTAAGGGCTACCAGCCTCATGATGCCGCTATGGAGAGTGCCCGCCAGTATTTCATGCCGATGATGCTTGCCACGATATGTATCTGTGCTATTTTCTATCCTTTCCTGCTCACCTTTACGGGAATGTTCCTCGATGCTTTGCAGGACTTCCCCTGGACGATCACCATCAATCTGATGGTGTCGCTCTTCCTGGCGGTCACTGTTATTCCCTTCTTGGAGGTCCGCATCATCAAGCCTGACAAGGTGACGACGGGTGGGAATGCCATTACCGGATGGGTGCAGCGTACCTACGACAGGGTGCTCGACTGGACATTCCAACATCCGTGGATGACGATTGGTGGTGGCGTCGGCATCATCCTGCTCTCGCTGCTCATCGTACCTTCACTGAAGGTGCGCCTGTTCCCATACGCCGACCGCGACCAGTTTGCGGTAGAGATATTCCTGCCCGATGGCAAAGGCATGGCGGAGACTGAGGCTGTGGCTGACTCCGTATATCAGGTGCTTCGTCCTGACGAGCGTGTGACGGGCATCACGAGTTTCATGGGTTGCTCGTCGCCTCGCTTCATGGATGCCTACGCCCCGCAGATGGCAGGCAAGAATTTCGCACAGTTTATTGTCAACACAACGTCAGATAAAGCCACGCTGCAACTGTTGGCGGAATATCAGCCGCGACTGAGTGAGGCATTTCCCAATGCCTATGTCAAGTTCAAACGGCTCGACTACATGAAGGTGCCCGAACTGGAATATCGCTTCTATGGCGATAACCTCGACTCGCTGCATGTGGCTGCTGAGAGACTGATGGAACGGATGCGCCAGATGCCTGAACTGGAGTGGGTGCATACCGACTTCATGCAACCTTATCCGATGATCAATGTCGAACTCGATCCTGTAGCCTCCATGCAGTTGGGCATCACCCGCACTACTGCCTCCTTGGCTCTTAGTGCCACATCCAGTGACTTACGCATCGGGCAGATTTGGGAAAATGACTATGAACTGCCTATTGTGGTGAAGGATAACAGCGACATGACCTATTCTGATATCCAAAACTTAGGGTTGGCTAATCCCCTCACCATGCTCTCAGGAGGGATTAACACCACCAACAGCACCGTGCCGTTACGTCAGGTGGCTCGGGTAGCGCCGCAGTGGTCGGAGAGCCACATCGTGCATCGTTGCGGTGAGCGTTGTATTACTGTAACGGCACAGTTCGCACAAGGGGTTTATACCAGTCCTGTGGAGCGACGCATTGCACAGATGATGCAAGACGAGATACTGTTGCCGCAAGGTGTGCGTACCGAGGTGGGTGGTGAGATAGAATACGGCGACGAAGCATTGCCGCAGATCTTTGCTGGCATCAGCATCGCTATGCTCATCGTGTTCTTCTTCCTGCTCTTTAATTTCAAGAAATACGGTATCACGACGGTCTGCATGGCGGCACTGGCACTGATGATACCTGGTGCTATGATTGGACTTGGAGTGATGAACCGTGCATTGGGACTGACTTCTATCTTCGGGTTGATCACCTTGATGGGTATGATCATGCGTAACGAGATTCTCATCTTTGAGCATGCCATCGACCTTATCAAGCAATATATTGCTGAGCATGGGGACTGGACGGTCGACCGCAAGGCTTATAACGAGGCTGTCAAGAGGGCGGCATACGATGCTGGAAAACGCCGTATGGTACCCATCTTCCTCACCACGGCGACAACAGCCGTTGGTGTGGTACCGATGATTATCGCCCAGTCGAGTTTCTGGATGCCTGTGGGTGTCACGATCTTCGCTGGTGGTATCGGCTCCCTCATCTTGGTAGTCACCATGCTCCCCGTCATTTATTGGAAAGTCTCAACAAAGTAATAAATGGAAGGATTGAAAAATAGAAGGATTGAAGAGATGAAAAAGATATTAGCCATCGCTCTTTGTTCAGTATGCTGCGGACATAGCGTAGCCCAGAGAGCATATAGTCTGGAGCAGATACTCGATTCTGCACGTCATAACAACATCGCCGTCCGTTCGGCACGCCATAGTGTGGAGGAGGCAAGTCTGCAACGGAAGGAAGCGTTCACGAAATACTTCCCGAACATCAGCGGCACAGGCCTATGGTTCAATGCCAATAAGGGAATGGCAGAGACAGATATTATGGGCATGAGTGTTTCTATGTTGAAGAACGGCACTATTGCAGGAGTGACTGCCACACAACCCGTCTTTGCAGGTGGACAGATTATCAATGGCAACAAACTTGCCAAGGTCGGTGAGGAGGTGAGTAGGCTGCAACTGCAACTTTCAGAGAATGAGGTGGAGAAGAACGCAGAGCAATACTACTGGCAGTTGGTGTCTTTGCAGGAGAAGATGAAAACAGTCACTGCCGTCGAGTCGTTGCTGGGCGATATCCATAAGGACGTGGATGTCGCAGTACGTGCTGGTCTTGCCTTGCGTAACGACCTGTTGCAGGTCGAGTTGCGCCAAAACGATATTGAAAGTCAGAAACTGAGACTGCAAAACGGTATTAGTGTGGTAAGACTACTGATGGCTCAATATTGTGGATTGCGTGACACCGCCTTTGTGCTGCGCTCTGATACAGAGACGGCACCAGAGGCTATATTGCACCAAGACCATCGGCAGGCGTTGCTGGCAACCCCGGAATACCAGTTGTTGGGCAAACAAGTCGAGGCTGCTGACCTGCAACGTAAGTTGGAGATAGGCAAGAACCTCCCCACCGTCGCTGTCGGTGCTGGCTATAACTATCATAACCTGCTTGACAATAACCACACCTTTGGCATGGTCTTCGCCACGGTCAGCGTTCCCATCTCCGACTGGTGGGGCGGTTCTCATGCTGTCAAGCGGAAAAAGATAGCGTACCAACAAGCGCAGGAGCAACGTGATGACAACGCCCAGTTGCTGGTCATCCGTATGCAGAAAGCATGGAATGACGTGGCGGAGGCCCAACAACAACTCGTCATCGCCCAGCGTAGTATTGAGCAGGCTGAGGAGAATTTGCGTATCCATCGTAACTATTACCGTGCAGGCACCTGCAAGATGTCCGACCTGCTCGAAGCCCAACTTCTTTACCAACAGGCATGCGATAAGCATACTGATGCCTACGCTGACTTACAGAACAAACTCTTGGAATACAAGCAGTCAACAGGTAGACGATAGATGAGGTAAAAGTGATTACCTCATGGAGATTCTTGCCTAATTCTTTTTTCTTTCCCTGATTCTTTGTATCTTTGTACCAGAATCATGAAAATGACAAGTATGAAGACAATGAAACAACTCTTTTGTGTAATGCTGTTGATGACAGCCACAACAGCAAAGGCGCAGTTCGGACCAGAGCCCGATTTCGACGATAAATATGCGACGGAACTGGTGAAGGCAGGGACGGTGGCTCCCGACTTCAAGATGAAAACCATGGATGGGAAGACCTTTAAACTCTCACAGTTGAAGGGTAAGACGGTGGTGCTCGACTTCTGGGCATCGTGGTGTCCCGACTGTCGCAAGGATGCGCCTGAGGTGGTGAGGATGTACAAGGAGTATGCGCCACAGGGTGTGGAGTTCGTTGGTGTCTCGATGGATACTGACGTAGCGGCATGGCGTAAGGCTTGTGAGCAGTTCGGTATCACCTTTACGCAGGTCAGCGAACTGAAGAAGTTCAAGGAGACGGATATTGCCAAGGCGTATGGGGTGAAGTGGATTCCCTCGATGGTCGTGATCGGCAAGGACGGCAAGGTGGCGCTCTCCACGGTGCTGACCTATAAGGTGGACAAATACCTGAAGGAACTGCGTCCCACAGGTTATCAACCTACCAGGGAGCGTGTGACGATAGATGGTGACCATGGGAAGTTGCAGGCTGTCATACAAAAGCCAGTGCTGAAACAAGGTGAGCAGTGTCCGATGGTCGTGTTCTGTCATGGTTTTGGCGGTTTTAAAGAGGGACCATTGTTAGAGTTGATTACCGACTCGTTACAGAAACATGGTATTGCCTCCATCCGTTTCGACTTCAACGGACATGGGGAGAGTGAGGGGCGTTTCCAGGATATGACAGTACCCAACGAGATCAACGATGCCAAGAAGGTCATCGAGTATGTCCGTGACTTACGCTATGTCTCGAAGGTCGCCTTGGTAGGACACTCCCAGGGTGGGGTGGTAGCCTCCATGACGGCTGGCGAGTTAGGGGACGATATCGCAGCTGTGGCACTGATGGCTCCTGCCGCCGTGCTGCGTGATGATGCCATTCGCGGCTCTGTGATGAGTAAGATGTTCAATCCGCTGGATCCGCCGGAGTATGTGGAAATGTGGGGCGGTAACCGGTTAGGGCGTGACTATATCAAGGCTGCATTCTCACTGCCTATCTATGAGACAGCGGCAAACTATCACGGTCCCGCACTGATCATCCATGGCAATGCCGACCGGGTAGTACCTTATACCTATGGGGAGCGTTTCCATCAGTTGTGGAAGGGTAGTGAGTATGTGATGCAGGAGTATTTCGACCATGCTTTCTCACAGAACATCTATCGTACGACAGATACGGTCAGTGCGTTCCTGATACGGACATTGAAATAAAGCAAAGAGAGCAAAAGAAAGCGGTTGAGATGTCAACCGCTTTTCTTTTTTATTTGATTAAGTTTCCGAGAATGTCACGGGTGAGTTCCTTAGTGACAGAACGGGTAGCCGCACTGGTAGCGTTCTTGACCACCCTACCTGTAGCGGAAGTCTTTGATTTAGTCTTCTTACCCGTCACCTTGTCACTGACGTAAGTGCCGAGAATGGTGGCGAGGGTAGAGGTGATGGCGGTGAGTACGGCTTTCCACACCTTACTCATGATACCGGTTTTTTTCTTCTCTTCCTTTTCTTTCTTCTCAGAAGTCTTGGCAACTTCAGCCTCTTCTACTTCTACGAGTGCATTCTGCTCAGCTTCTGCAAGCAGTACCTCGAAGGCACTCTCACGATCGACGGGAGTGTCGTACTTGCCGTAGATACGACTTTGTTTGATGATATCAAGACGCTGTCCTTTTGTAACGGCTCCTATCTGGGAGAGAGGGAAGAGAATCTTCGCACGTTCTACGATAGAGGGTGCACCCTTCTCGTCGAGGAAGGATACCAGAGCCTCACCCGTCTCCAGGTTCATAATAGCCTCGTCGGTCTTGAATGCCGGGTTGGCACGGAACGTGTCGGCTGCCGTCTTCACCGCCTTCTGGTCTTTCGGTGTATAGGCACGGAGGGCATGCTGCACACGGTTACCTAACTGTCCGAGGATATTCTCAGGAATATCGGTAGGACTCTGGGTGATGAAATAGATACCCACACCCTTTGAGCGAATCAAACGGATGACCTGCTCTATCTTGTCGAGCAAAGCCTTGCTGGTGTCTGTGAATAACATGTGAGCCTCGTCGAAGAAGAAGACGAGTTTCGGCAACGCAAGGTCACCAACCTCAGGAAGAGTGGTGTAGAGTTCGGAGAGCAACCACAACAGGAACGTAGAGTAGAGTTTTGGCTGCATCATCAGTTTGTCAGCGGCAAGCACGTTCATCACACCCTTGCCACCCTCAGTCTGCATAAGGTCGTAGATGTCGAAAGAGGGCTCTCCAAAGAACTTGTCGGCACCTTGATTCTCCAACTGCAAGAGAGCACGCTGGATGGCTCCGATAGTGGCAGAGGAGATATTACCGTATTTCGTAGTATAGTCCTTGGCGTTCTTCGATACCCAGTCGAGCATCGAGCGAAGGTCTTTTACGTCGATAAGCAGCAAGCCACGCTCGTCAGCAATGCGGAACACGATGTTCAAGACACCGTCCTGTGTCTCGTTGAGTCCCATCAGACGTGACAGCAGTTGCGGTCCCATCTGTGAGATAGTGGCTCGCATGGGGTGTCCCTGCTCACCGAACACGTCAAAGAAACGCACGGGGCATGCCTGGAACTCTGGGTTCTCAATGCCGAACTCAGGGAGTCGCTTCTCGATGAAACCACTCATCTTACCCACCTGGGAGATACCGCTGAGGTCTCCTTTCATATCAGCCATAAAGCAGGGCACACCTGCCTGACAGAAGGTTTCTGCCATTACTTGCAGGGTGACCGTCTTACCTGTACCTGTGGCACCGGCAATGAGTCCATGGCGGTTAGCCATCTTACCTTGAATGCTGAGCGCTCCATTGGCGCAATGGGCGATATACAGCCCGCGTTCTTTGTCTAACATAGTTGTTTATTTTTTAAATAGTGACTATAGTAACTATAGGGACTATAGGAATTATCGTTTTTTATAGGTTCGCCAGTTCAATGACCTTATCAACGGCGGCACTGAGACCGTCAACATTCTTACCACCAGCCTGCGCAAAGTGGGGCTGACCGCCACCTCCTCCCTGAATGAGTTTGGCTGCCTCACGAACCATCTGTCCGGCATTCAGACCGTGGTCGCTCACCATGTCGTCACTCATCATGATGGAGAGCTGGGGCTTGTTGTTGTCGTGAGAGCCGATAACACAGAGAAGGGAACCCTCGACGGAAGCGCGAACTTTGAAGGCAAGATCTTTGGCTGCGGCAGGTGCCATGGGCAGTACGGTAGTAATGACCGTTACACTATTCACTATCCTTGCTTTCTCCACCATTCTTTGGGCAGCACGCTCTACAGCCTGAGCCTGGAAACCTTCAATCTCCTTCTTCATGTGGTCGTGCTCCTCGATATATTTCTGGATAACACCCTGAAGGTCTTTGGCATTGTTGAAGAACGACTTGATATTCTTCAGGATGTCCTCCATCTGGTAGAGACGCTCCTCGCAGTCACGACCAGTAGTGGCCTCGATACGGCGGATGCCGGCGGCGACACTGCTCTCAGAGAGAATCTTGAAGAAGCCGATGCGACCTGTTGAGGTGGCATGGATACCACCACAGAACTCACAGGAAGGACCGAAGCGTACCACACGTACCTTGTCACCATACTTTTCTCCGAAGAGGGCGATGGCGCCCAGTTTCTTTGCCTCGTCGAAAGGCACGTCACGATGCTCATCGATATGGATGTCTTGACGAATCATGTCGTTGACCATACGCTCTACCTGACGGAGTTGCTCATCAGAGACTTTCTCGAAATGGGAGAAGTCGAAGCGGAGAGTATCTGGTGATACGAAAGAGCCCTTCTGCTCCACGTGGTCACCTAAGATCTGCTTCAACGCATAGTCGAGCAGGTGAGTAGCGGTATGATTGGCAGCAGAGGCGTTACGCTTGTCGGTATCCACGCAAGCCATGAACTCCGCAGAGGGGTTTTTCGGCAACTGCTTCACTATATGTACACTCTGGTTGTTCTCACGCTTGGTATCAATGATCTCGATAGTCTCGTTCTCGTTGACGAGGACACCACAGTCACCGACCTGTCCACCCATCTCACCATAGAATGGTGTGGCATCAAGTACCAGCTCGTAGAACTCGCTCTTCTTCTGGGTGACCTTACGGTAGCGTAGGATATGACAGTTATATTCTGTGTAATCGTAACCCACGAACTGCTGTTCTGTGGTGGCGATGTCATCGCCACATACATTCACCCAGTCGCTATTCTCAACAGCAGCGGCATTACGGGCACGCTCCTTCTGTTTCTGCATCTCCACATTAAACTGCTCCTCGTCAACGGTAAAGCCGTTCTCACGACAAATCAGTTCTGTCAGATCGAGGGGGAATCCATAGGTGTCGAAGAGACGGAAAGCCTGAACACCATCCAACTGACTCTTACCCTCTGCCTTCAACTGACCCATTGACTCGTTGAGCATGTTGATACCCTTGTCGAGGGTGCGCAGGAAAGAGTCCTCCTCCTCTTTGATGACCTTCGTGATGAGGGTCTGCTGCGCCTTCAACTCGGGGAAGGCATCACCCATCTCATGAACGAGGGTAGGGATGAGTTGGTAGAGGAAACCGTCCTTCTGTCCGAGGAACGTGTAAGCATAACGCACGGCACGGCGTAGGATGCGACGGATGACATAACCAGCCTTGGCATTGCTGGGCAACTGTCCGTCGGCAATAGAGAAAGCGACGGCACGCAGGTGGTCGGCGCAGACACGCATGGCGATATTGATGTCGTCCTGCTCCTTGCTGACAGGGTTGACCTGTTCTTCCTCAAACGTCGTATATTTCAGTCCGGTAATCTGCTGCTCAGCCTTGATGATAGGTTGGAAGACATCCGTGTCGTAGTTGGAATGCTTGCCCTGCATCATACGAACCAAACGCTCGAAGCCCATACCTGTGTCGATGACATTCATAGAGAGCTTCTCCA
This sequence comes from uncultured Prevotella sp., assembly GCA_937916405.1. Lineage (GTDB taxonomy): Bacteria > Bacteroidota > Bacteroidia > Bacteroidales > Bacteroidaceae > Prevotella. Next base: position 848 of record CALFUF010000140.1, on the reverse strand, counting down.
GAGAACCGTCAGCCTTGCGGTTAAACTGCATGAACACGAGGTTCCATATCTCAATCACCTGTGGGTCGTCCTGATTGACGAGTTCACGTCCTGTCTTCCCAGAGGCGGCTTTCTGCTCAGGTGTACGGGAGTCCACATGAATCTCTGAGCAGGGTCCACAAGGACCTGTGTCACCCATTTCCCAGAAGTTATCGTGCTTGTTTCCGTTGATAATGTGATCCTCAGGTACATGCTTTGCCCAGTATTTCGCTGCCTCATCGTCACGAGGGATGTTCTCCTCGGGAGAGCCCTCGAAGACCGTTACATAGAGATTCTCGGGATTCAGTTTCAATACATCCACGAGATACTCCCATGCCATATCGATGGCACCCTCCTTGAAGTAGTCACCAAACGACCAGTTGCCAAACATCTCAAACATGGTGTGGTGGTAAGTGTCATGACCTACCTCCTCCAAGTCGTTATGCTTACCACTGACACGCAGACACTTCTGGGTATCGGCACGGCGGCGTGGCTCTGGGTCACGTGTGCCCAATATAATATCCTTCCACTGGTTCATGCCTGCATTGGTGAACATCAGGGTTGGGTCATCCTTAATTACCATCGGGGCAGAAGGCACGATGGCGTGCTGTCTCTGCTCGAAAAACTTCTTGAACGATTCACGAATCTCGTTAGCTGTCATCATATTTCTTTTACTTAGTAATGATTAAAAAATAAGTTGGGACGATTTCTATATCTTCCCTTTGGGTTGGTTAATACTGTTTTTGCCATTTCTTCTACGTACCAATTTTATTACCATATTTTATACTTAACTTATTGATTATTAACTAATTATATTTCTTAATCTGCCA
>CALFUF010000139.1 GCA_937916405.1 uncultured Prevotella sp. | reverse complement strand
TAATGACTGAAACCGAAGCTGCCTGATATTACTTTTTCCAACCTTACAGGTCGAATAATTTTAATGAAATAATTCCGAATAACATCGGTTTTTAACCTTTTAACCTCTATTTCTTCCCTTTTGTCGCCAATTCGGCTGAAAAACTTGCAATGTGTTAATAGAGAGGTAAGAGGTGAGAGGTAAGAGGTGAGAGGTGAGAATGCGAAGCATGCGAAACTTGAATATAATAATTTAAGGTGCGCGCGCGCAAAGAATTCCCCTACCCGTAATTTTTAAAACCCTTGCCACCGTTGCCGCCTTGCAAAACCACTTGATTGTCAGTGGTTTGCAGGTGACAAGGAGGCGGCAAGGGTGGCAAGGAATATGAATTACAAGCGAATTATTGACCCTAATAAGTCAATCCAAACGCCCAGAGGGGTATGATATTGCCCGTACCATACTCAATATCGTCACGTACCACATAGCCCTCTTGGGCATTCCCAATTTGCTTTTTACCTTTTTTCTTTCCTCCAATCTCAAAAGTTTTCTCACCAATTTCGAAATCACTGATACGTGAACTGATAATATCTGCGGTTACGCGCATCTGGTTATAAAAGAAAGTCTCACGGATATTTCCTATATCTGTTGACTCTTCTGCCAGTAAATAGGCAAGGTTTGTGTTATCAAGGTATACTTTCTCCACTTTTCCTATTCCCCTAGCTCCCCCTGTACTGTCACGCAATTGTCCTATTATTCCTGCTTTCTCCATATAGAGGAAATAGTCAGGAAGGACATTCCTGCTTACTCCTATGATTGTTGCCAGTGAGTCCATGACAGGCTTAAAGGGCACACTTTGGGCTATTACAGAAAGGAGTTTCTTCAGTTTGCGTCCTGTAGAAGGGTTCATATTAGCATATTGAGGAATGTCAACCTCCATGGTTTGGGTAACGGATTGGTTAAGCAGCATCTCAAATTCAGGATCGTCAGCGAAAGGATAATAACCTTGTTTCAGATAATCTGAGAAAAGAGGAAGAGGATGAGGAACTCCATGAATCTTCGCTTTGTGATTCAAGATGTCGTCAAGTGTATATACTGGCACCTCTATCTTTTTAAACAAGGACAGGTATTCACGGAAAGAAAGCCCCTGGATTTGATAGATAGGCGCCCTGCGGCTCAGGTCTGCCTCTCCTTTGGTGATGTCAAGAATTGAAGACCCTGTGAATGCCACCATCATATCGGGGTATGAGTCATAGATCTGTTTGAGTTCTCTGGACCAGTTCGCATATTTGTGGATCTCGTCAATAAACAACTGCTGACCGCCTTCGCGAGAGAACTCGTCGGCGAGTTCCAATAAAGAATGGGTACTGAAATAGACATGATCTGCAGTTACATAGAACATCTTCCTCTCGTCATAGTGCTCTTTGATATACTGCAAGAACATGGTAGTCTTGCCAACGCCCCGTGGACCGATGAGACCAAACATCTGGCGATTCCAGTGAATCCGTGAAAATATATAGCGATGAAATGAGGTCTGGGTATTTTCCAGCCTACCACGCATGAATCTTGTGAGTTGTATGTCCATAACTATCCTTTTTGAGTGCAAATATAATAATTTGCACTCAAAAATGTGCAAAAAATATGGGAAATTGCACTTTTTACGGTGCAATGGGGTGTTGTCAGGCAGGAGAACCACTACATTATTTATTGAGTCCATTTTAGAAAGTGGACTCAATTATTTATATTTTCAGAAGATTTTTCTTGCATTTTCGCTTATTTTTTTGTACCTTTGCAGGTGATATTTCACATTATTTTCAAACCTATTGTTGATTATTCAATATGGAAGAGAACAAATTTATTATTAACAACAACACAGGTAATTTCCTGATGTGTTTCAATCGCGAGTGTGCAACTTGCAATGAGTGCCTGCGCTATGTCGTGGGACAAGAGATCGCCCGGAGACGGACATGGGGACTGACCGTATTCCCCAATGCCCTGCACGACGGCAAGTGTGAGTATTTCCAGAAAGCGGAACTGGTGGAGCTTGCTTACGGGTTCCATAAGTTGTATGCAGGAGTGCCCAAACATCTGCGCTCCTCCTTACGCCATGACATCACCGGCTTTCTGGGCAGTGTGGGCAGTTACTACCGCTATGACAAGGGCGAGCGTAAGTTGTCGCCTGAGCAACAGAAGGTCATCGAAAGCTATATGGCGGAGTATGGAAGTACGCAGGAGCGTCCCTTCGAGCACTACGAGATTGGATACTACATGAAAGACTAGCCCGCCACCCCCTTGTTCCAATACCTGGAATAACGTATTCCGATACCTGGGATCAGGAATCGGGATAAAGGGGATCAAATGTTCCATAGGGTGGAACAAAGTGTTCCATGGGGTGGAACAAAATGTTCCATGGGGTGGAACAAACCAACAACCGTAACATAACCCAACTAACATACTAAAGAAGATGAAACTAACAAGTATCAAAACAGACAAGAAGAACAAACAACACGTGAGTACAGTACCCATTGAGACCTTCATGGAACGGGTACTGCAAGACAACTATTTCGAGGATGTGGACGCATTGCGCACCTTCGTGCGACATGCGGAGTCGTGGAGTATCTTTGAGAAGATGCACAGACTACCTGTCGTCTACCCGTCGGCAGCGATGAAGACGAATAAGGAGGGTAACCTGATCGCCCAGCAGTTTAACGGACTCTTCACCTTGACCGTCTCCCCTCTCAAGGATGAGGAGGAAGCAGAGACGCTGAAACGGATGACCGCCATCCTTCCCAGTACGATGCTTGCCCTGCTGGGGAGCAGCGGCAGGAGTCTGAAAGTCGTCGTGAGAGCATGCCGCCCAGACGGTTCCCTGCCCCGGACAGAGGAGGAGATGGAGGTATTCTGCAAACAGGTATACCCCATTCTCTGCGGACTCTACGAGCCTTTGGTGACAATGGCACAGACAGCTGATGTCCTGCAGGTAGCACCAGCCGTCCGGGAAGAGAAGCTGCCAATGTGGATGACGGGTTTCCGCATGACGGTAGACCAGCACCCCTACTACAACGCTGAGGCTACCCCCTTACACATCCCTGATGGTATCACGATATCGGAGAAAGGAAAGGTGACACTTGATGACACGAAGGACAACGCCTCAGAAACCGTCATCCAGAACACGAAAGAGCTCATCTCCCTGATGGATCAACGGTATGCCTTTCGCATGAATATGGTGATGGGCTATGTGGAATACCGCTCAAAGGAGAAATGGCACTACGGATGGCGACCTGTCGACGAGCGGGTGCAGAACGGTCTTGCCATGGAGGCGCGACTGGCTGGACTGAACGTGTGGGACAAGGACATCACCCGTTACCTGCGCTCCAACTTGGTGCGTGCCTATAATCCTGTGGAGGAATATCTCTGGGGACTGTATCGCAAATGGGACGGACACGACTATATCGCTGACCTTGCCAAGCGGGTGCCTACCAAGAATCCGCATTGGGAGGAGTGGTTCCGTATCTGGTTCCTGGGGATGGTGGCACAATGGTTAGGAAAGAGCCGTCGCTATGGCAACTCCATCGTGCCCTTGCTGATATCCAAACAGGGCTATAACAAGTCGACTTTCTGTAAGTCGCTGATTCCCACAGATATGCAATGGGGTTACAATGACAGTCTCGTCCTCTCGGAACGTAAGTCAGTATTGCAGGCGATGAGCCAGTTCCTACTCATCAACCTCGACGAGTTCAACCAGATATCCCCCAAGACACAGGAGGGTTTCCTGAAGAATCTCGTGCAACTCGCCTCGGTGAAGGTGAAACGCCCCTATGGCAAACATGTCGAGGAGTTCCCACGTCTCGCCTCCTTTATCGCCACGGCAAATGTGACGGATATCCTTTCCGATCCCACAGGAAGTCACCGTTTCATCGGCATCGAGCTGACAGATCCCATCAATATGTCACAACCCATCAATTACGAACAGCTCTATGCGCAGGCTGTCGCACTGATAGACCAGAATGAGCCCTATTGGATGGATGACAAGCAGACCATGGAAGTCATGGAGTCGAACCGCCAGTTTAAGCTCCGCTCCCCTGAGGAGATGTTCTTCGGGGAGTGCTTTAGGATACCCGAGCATGAGGGAGAGGGACAGTATATGACGACAGCCGCCATCTTCGCTGCCGTCAAGAAGAAAGGTGGTGCCGCCATACGGACTGGTAACATCCGCATCTTCGGGCAATTCCTCTCCAATATCGACAATATCAAACGCAGACGCACCCATTTTGGTACGGAATATCTCGTCATTCCATGCAAAAAACGCTAATCGTTGTCACCCTTGCCGCTTCGTTGTTACCGACAATCCGCTGATTATCAAGTAGTTTTGCAAGGCGGCAACGGTGGCAAGGGTTTTAAAAATTACGTGTAGGGAATTCTAACTTGTTTCCTCGTATTTTAAGAATTAACGAAAAATATTTTGATATTTAAAAATAATACTCTATTTTTGTACCCAAATACACTGTGTAATAATGAGAATCATTTCAAAAAGCACATTAGTAGAATACTATACAAAGGTGCCACAGGCTAAAACAGCTTTAGAAGAGTGGTATGAGAAGACGAAGAGATCTGAGTGGACATGTTTTGCTGACATAAAGAATACATTTAACAGTGTTGATGCCGTTGGTAACCAGCGCTATGTGTTCAATATCAAAGGTAATGACTATAGATTAGTAGTACTCATTCAGTTTACTCCAAAAACGGTTTACATTCGTTTTGTGGGAACTCATAAGGAATATGATGCGATTAGGGACATTCAAAATATTTAGGACATGGCACAGATAAAGAGCGAGGCTGCTTATCGTGCAGCATTGCAAAGAATAGAAGAACTACTTCCGCTGGTGAATGACGAGACACCAACAGATGACAAGAACTATCTGGAACTGGATATGATTTCAGATATGGTAGAGGAATATGAGGATATTCACTATCCAATAGGGAAGCCCTCATTGGTTGACATCATCAAACTTCGCTTGTATGAAATGGGGCTCAATCAGACTAAGCTTGCGGAAATGCTGGGGTTAAGTAATGCCAGAGTCAGTGAGATTATGAATGGTAAAAGTGAGCCTTCCCTTAAAATAGGACGGGAGTTAAGTATAAAACTGAATATTGATCCAGCCATTGTCTTAGGGATTTAAATTTACTATCAAACAAATCGTGTAGGGGAATGATGTGCGATTAGTTTGTGCAATAGAAATAGAGTCACGCTCGACTAAAAAAGAATAAATTTCTTTGTTTTGTGCTCGCTTATTCGTATCTTTGCAACTTCAAACAAAGACAATCATGAAAAGACTATTCGCCTTAACAATGTTGTGTGTGCTGGCAGTGTCTGTCTGCACGGCAAAGACCAGGACAGAGAACCGTAGTAATGGCTATCCTATCAGCCAAGTACCTTTCACGGCAGTGAAGGTCACTCCTAATACTTTCTGGGGCGACCGTATCAAAGCGGCTCGTGCGGTGACCATACCACTCGCTTTCTCGAAGTGTGAGAGTGAGCATCGTTATAAGAACTTTGAGATGGCAGCCTATACGTTGCAGCATCCGAACCATCCGGGTTTGCAGACCAAGGAGTGGGATGTCAGCAAGTTCATGGGCTTCTCTTTCGATGATACTGATGTCTATAAGACGATAGAGGGTGCCAGTTATGTGCTGCAGACTTATCCTGACCAGAAACTGAAGGCTTATATTGACTCCGTGCTGGACGTGGTGGGTGCCGCCCAGGAGCCTGACGGCTACTTGTATACTGCCCGTACCATCAACCCGGAGCATCCCCATGGCTGGGCAGGAAAGAAACGCTGGGAGGTAGAGGAAATCCTGAGTCATGAGCTATATAACCTCGGACACATGGTGGATGCAGCCTGTGCGCATTATCAGGCGACAGGCTCAGACAAGTTCCTGAATATCGCCAAGCGCTATGCTGACTGTGTCATCCGTGAGGTGGGATCCAAGGCAGGACAGGCTTGTGTGGTACCAGGTCACCAGATCGCTGAGATGGCTTTGGCTCGTTTGTATGTGCTGACGGGTGAGAAGAAGTATTTGGATGAGGCGAAATACCTGTTGGACTATCGTGGCAAGACCGGTCGTCGTGATCTTTATTCACAGAGTGACAAACCAGTGGTGGAACAGACGGAGGCGTGGGGCCATGCCGTTCGTGCCGGCTATATGTATGCTGGTATGGCTGATGTCGCAGCATTGACAGGTGACAAGGATTATCTGAAGGCAATAGACCTTATTTATAATAATATAGTATCGAAGAAATACTATATCACTGGTGGAGTAGGCGCCCGTCATGAGGGTGAGGCATTTGGTGCTGACTACGAGTTGCCCAACCTGACAGCCTATAACGAGACCTGTGCCGCTATCTCGATGGTCTATCTGTTCCATCGTATGTTCCTCCTGCATGGTGATGCTAAATACATCGACTGCATGGAGCGTACCCTTTATAATGGTGTTATCAGCGGTATGTCAGTGGATGGTGGACGCTTCTTCTATCCTAATCCCTTGTCGAGTGACGGTAAGTATGCCTTTAATGCCGACAATACAGTTGAGCGTCAGCCATGGTTCGGTTGTGCGTGCTGTCCTTCTAATCTCTGCCGTTTCATCCCCTCATTCCCAGGATATATGTATGCCGTGAAGGATCGTAAACTGTATGTGAACCTCTTTGCAGGTAATACCGCTACGGTGCAGATAGAGGGAAAGGACGTGGTGTTGGAGCAGCAGACCAACTATCCTTGGGATGGTGACATCACCTTGAGGATACAGAAGAACCAAGCGAAGACATTCCGTCTTGCCCTTCGTATTCCTGGCTGGTTGAGCGAGCCGGTACCCAGTGACCTTTATCGCTTTAGTGACGATGTGCTCCCCGGCTATCAGGTGAAGGTGAACGGACAAGCGGTGAAGAGTGAGTTGCAACATGGTTACCTCGTCATCGACCGTCCATGGAAGAAGGGTGATGTGGTGACTATCCATTTCGATATGGCGATAAGGACTGTGAAGGCTAACCATCGTATCGTTGCTGACCAAGGCAGGATTGCCGTGGAGCGTGGTCCGTTAGTATATTGTGCGGAGGGGGCAGACAATGAGGGCTTCAGCATTTTCAACTTCCTGATGCCTCGCCAGCCTAAGTTTACTGTCGCAGACCAGCAGATTAACGGCAAGCGTAATGTGAACTTCTTGGTGAAGTCTATCACGGTAAAGGGTAAAGCCGTGGAGCAGGATGCGCAGGGTAATCCCACTGTGCAGGATGCGACGCTGACAATGATACCGTATTATGCATGGAACCATCGTGGTCCCGGGCTGATGGAGGTTTGGATGCCTCAAACGATCAAAGCACTGGGTAATTACTAAATGGTGCTTGTTTTGTGGTGAACAATGCCAACTGGTCGAAGGTGCGTTCGCTAAGAGGAAAACACATCACAAAAGAGGAATATTCAAACTTTTTTCGTCAAAAAACGTCAAAGAATTGACTAAAAACAAGAAAAAAGCACCATAAACTGCAAATTTTAATGAAATTTCATTGTCGTTTTAAAAATTTGTCTTATCTTTGCAGTAGAGTTAATAAACATTATTCACTAAAAAAGAATACGATTATGAAGAAAATGATGATGATCGCTGCTATGATGATCGCAGCAATTAGCGCAAACGCACAGAATGAGGTTGGTCAGATTACTCTGCAGCCAAAGGTTGGTATCAACATCTCTAAGATTACAGGAGATGGTGCAAAGACTACTGTTGGTCTTGCCGCTGGAGTTGAGGCTGAGTATGGTGTTGCAGAGAACTTCGGTATTTCTGCTGGTGTGCTCTATTCTATGCAGGGCTTTAAGTATGATGGTGCAGATAAGAAGAGCGGCATGGACTACATCAACATCCCCATCTTGGCTCAGTACTATGTTGTTAAGGGACTTGCGATTAAAGCAGGTGTACAGCCAGGTTTCTTGGTACGTGCTTCCAATGATGGTAACAGCTTCTCAGATGCGTGCAAGAAGGTAGACTTCTCTATTCCTGTAGGTCTGTCTTATGAGTATCAGAATTTCGTGCTGGACGCTCGTTACAACATCGGTCTGACAAAGACTATGAAGGAAGCTACAGAGAAGACAAAGAACAGCGTATTCCAGATTACTCTTGGTTACAAGTTTGCTCTCTAATACGACAAGTTATGAAGAAAGTTGCGCTCCTCAAAAGGGAGCGCATTTTTTGTGTCTCGTAAGCGAGTGTTAGTCAGAGAAAAGATCATCTAATGTGATTTCGCATGGTATCATGTCAGAATATTTTCTTTTCTTCCAATGATGGTCTCCATTGACATATGATTTTGGTGCAAATTTACGTAAAATAGTTCAAATGACCAAAGCATTTGGGCGAAATCGATAAGTTTTTGTTGTGATTTCGCCCAAAATACATGGCTCTTGGGCGAAATCGGTCTGTTTCCTTATGGATTTCGCCCGAATGGACCCGTTAACTCCAATCTTTTGGAAAAAATCAAGATACGTTTCGAAAATACCAAATTTATTTGGCATTTTACTTTCTTATTTGTACCTTTGCTATCGTTATGTGGAAGAAATGCCTTTTCCTTGTGATATTGATGATGGCCGTCGGGCGGCTATCAGCGCAGAATGTGTTGACGGAGCATTATCAGATGACTACGCTCGACTTGTCGGTAGGACTTCCGCATAACCATGTCAACCAGTTCTTCGTCGATAGTAAGGGCTTTGTCTGGATATCCACCTATGGAGGCGGAGCCGTGCGCTATGATGGCTTCTCGTTTATGACCACAGCTTTGGCAAATCCGAAAGGGTGGAGCAGTAATTCCTGTAAGAGCATAGCGGAAGACAGTCATCACCGTTTGTGGATAGCCTACGATGAGCGTACGGATGTGATTGAGATGCGGACCATGAGCCGTACGACACCAAAATGTCAGGGTGGTGACATCAGTCACATGCTGGACAGATTGTCGGTCAAGGTCTATAGCGACAGTAAAGGTGCTCTCTGGCAAGTTTCTGGTGATACTATTTTCCGCTATACCTTTGATGATAGCGGAGACGTAGTGCATATAGGGAGTTTACATTATATTGGCAATATTCCTGACATCTGTGTGAAGGATATTGATGACAACGGAACGGTATGGGCATGTGTGGACGGTGGGCTCTTTCGTCTTGCTGAGCGTGGCGGAAAACTGGTACGAGAGGATATTGCCCCGGTGATGAGCCAGTTACGAGGACTTTATGTGACAGACATCCTTAAACGGGGTAGTAAGATATGGATCACCACCAACCAAGGACTCTATGCTTACGACCAGTATGCCCGTACCATGCAGTCGTATCGCCATACTGCTGACGCTACTTCTATAGCCCATGATTATACTACCTCTTTGGCAGAGACTCCCGATGGCAGACTCATGGTCGGCAGTCTGCGTGGTGTCAATATCCTTGACGAGCAGCAGGGAACCTTTTCCCATTGGGATAACTCCACAACTGTCACACCCTTACCCAGCGACTTTGTGCACTGTCTGATGGTGCGTGACGGACAGATATGGATAGGAACGGAGACGGCAGGTATTGTGAAGCTGTCACCTCGTCCGCTGCTGCTTCATAACCACGCCAATGATCCAGCCGATGGAGGCTCATTGTCTCCTCGTCCAGTCAATGCGATGTATGTGGAGGCTGACGGGACATTATGGGCAGGAACGGTAGAAGGGGGACTGAACCGAAGAGGCGCAGGAGACAAAAACTTTGTTCACTGGACGACACAGAACTCTGGTCTGTCACATAATTCTGTCTCTGTGTTAGAGGCTGATGCCCATGGGCAGTTGTGGATTGGTACCTGGGGTGGTGGACTGAATGTGATTTCCCTGTCCGACCATCAGAGGGTTGTACATGTCGATATGCCTGCCGCTATGGTGGCACAGACAAACTATATTGGTTCTCTTGCCTATGATAAGTATCATGATGCCCTGTGGATAGGTTCAAATGATGGTGTCTTTTACTATGATTTAAAGACCGGCAGCCTGGAGGACCCCTTTGAGGATAACCGTAATGTCCGTGGTTGTATCGGTGCCATCATAGATAAAAAGGGCATGTTATGGATGGGATGCATGACAGGTGTCAGGGTTATCGACTTGCGCTCTCGTCAAACTGGGGGGGGCAAGTTCCAGGTTAGGAGTCTTTTTGCGAAACTGGATCATCCAGAGTCTGGTGTCGTCGATAAGATCAGTTGTTTTTACGAGGTGAAGGATGGAACTTTATGGTTGGGCTCCAATGGCTATGGTCTCTATCAGCGTGTTGTTGATGAAAAAGGAAAAGAGACCTTCCGAGCACTGACTGCTGACGACGGTCTCGCCAATAATTGCGTGAAGGGAATGGTAGAGGATGCTCAGGGACGTTTGTGGATTACAACCGCTAATGGACTGTCTGTCTATGACCTTCGCGCGCGTACCTTTGTTAATTATAGCGAACGAGACGGACTTCTTTGTCAGCAGTTCTATTGGAACTCCGCCGTGAAAGGCTCCGATGGTATTATCTACTTGGGTAGTATGAACGGTTTGATAGAGGTGGTGGACGAAAATAAGGATGCTGTTTATCCTGTCCACCTCACTTTTACCCGTTTGATGGTCGATAACCAGGTGGTGACTCCATCCAAAAACAGTGACTTCATCGATGCTGATATCTCAAGTGCAGACGTTATCCATCTGCATGAGTCCAACAAGTCTTTTACCATCGAGTTCTCAGCTCTGACATATGCGGGAGAGGCAACGGGGCACTACAGTTATCGTCTGAAGGACTTTGAGGACGAGTGGATCAGCCTGAAACCTGGTGAGCATGCTGTACGTTATACTAGCTTGATGCCAGGTAACTATACGCTTGAAGTGAAATATAGTACTGAATTGAGTGGTGACGATGAGCATGTCATCTTTGTGAAAGTACACGTCACACCCTATTTCTGGAAGAGTTGGTGGTTTAGGTTGTTGCTTCTGGTAGTATTGGTAGGCTTTGCCCTTTGGTTCTATCGTTACAAAGAGGAAGAATGGAAACGGCAAGAAGCAGAGAAGCTGTTGACTCCTATCCGTAAAGTATTAGAAGAGGCAGAAGAGCCCCAGCAGTTGCAGTCGCGCATTCAGAATATCCTCGATAACCATGAGAAACTCAAGCAGAGTTATCATAAGAGTGTGGAGGCTGACAAGCAGGAGGTGATGGCTCAAAACAGACCCTTTATGGATCATGCCACAGAGATTCTGGAGCAGCATTATACCAATAGTGACTTTGGCGTGACGGAGTTTGCGGCGGCAATCGGTATGAGTAAACCATTATTGTCTAAGCGTCTTAATGCAGAGGCTGGAGTGAGCACGGGACAGTTTATCCGTAACTATCGTCTGACCATTGCCAAACGTCTGTTGCTTGAGAACTATGCCAACCGTAATATTACCGAGATTGCCTATAAGGTGGGTTTCAACGACCCTAAGTATTTCACCCGTTGCTTCACCCATCAGTATGGATGTAGCCCCAGTAGCTATGTGGGTGAAGACTAATTAACGACAAGTATGGTGTAAAATTCGCCAACTTACCGTTTTGTCCACCTTTATTTTTGTTTTGTCCACCTCTCATGTGCGCGAATCGTTTAATTTTGTAGGCAGTTAATTTTAATTACTAACAGAATTCTAACCTTTAAACAATTAGCAATGAGAAAAGAAGTATTATTCTCTTTGATGCTGACTTTGGGAATGACGGGTGGACTGACAGTCTGTCCTATTTCTGCAAATGCGGCAGTGACCCAGCAGACCATTAAGGTCAAGGGCCAGGTTGTTGACCAGGACGGGGAACCCCTGATTGGTGCAACAGTTAGAGTGAAGGGTGCTCAGACGGGAAGTGTGACCGACATTGACGGTAATTTCCAGATTGACGCAGCCTCTAACGCAACACTCGTGATTAGTTATGTGGGCTATAAGGACCGTGAGGTCGCAGTCCGTGGTCGTGCAGCACTGGAGCCTATCCAGTTAGAGTCTGACTCTCAGATTCTCGACCAGGTGGTCGTTGTAGGTTACGGTACCCAGAAAAAGGCAGACTTGACGGGTGCCGTATCTATCGTGAACGCTGAGGAGTTGAAGCGTGTATCAAACTCCAACATCTCCACGATGCTGGAAGGTAAGGTGGCAGGTGTGCAGATTACCTCTGACGGTCAGCCTGGTGCAGACCCCTCCGTGCGTATCCGTGGTATCGGTTCTTTCGGAAGCACTGCTCCTCTGTATGTGATTGACGGTGTGCCCATGGGTACCTCTATCCGTGACTTCTCTCCGAACGACATTGAGACCATCCAGGTGCTGAAGGATGCTTCTGCCGGTGCCATCTACGGTTCTCGTGCTGCTAACGGTGTGGTGATCATCACGACTAAGGGTGGTAAGAAAGACCAGCCGCTGAAGGTGGACTATAAGGGATACTTCGGTGCCGACATCGTTTCGAACGACAAGTACGACCTGATGAATGCTGAGCAATACAGCAACTATCTTGGTATTGCTGCCGCCAACAGCGGTACACCTCTGCCAGGAGGCTACAGCCTTGGTTCGGACGGTAATTATCACTTCCAGGACAATACCGATACCGACTGGTTCAAGGAGGCATTCAAGACCGGTATCCGTCAGAATCACAATGTAAACCTCTCTGGTGGTGGTGCCAACAATACTTATAATATAGGTCTTGACTACTACGACCAGAAAGGAACCATCGAGGGTACAGGCCCTGACTTCCGTCGTTATACCGCACGTGTGAACAATACAATGGACACGAAGTTCATCAAGTTCCGCACCAGTCTTGTCTATTCACACTCCGACCAGAACTCAACATCTATTTCGAATGCCAATGAGTATATCCAGGGTCTCTATGGTAACCTGGGTAACGTGTTGGCCGGTGTGCTTAACATGCAGCCCACCATCAAGGCATACGACTCCTCGACATGGGTACTCGACGACATTGTAGGTTCTGCAAGCGGTTGGCAGTACGATGCCTACGGCTATGGTGTCTATTACGACACCGTTCACGGTGACATCTCGGCCATGAACCCGCTTTTGGTTAACAACCTGCTTGAGCGCAATACCGTTGTTGACCGCTTTATGGGTACGGCTTCTGCCGATGTTGACCTGCTGAATATGCTTGGTATCAAGTCAAAGAATCACAATCTGACCTACAGGATTAATCTCTCATACAGTACTACCAGTTGCAATGACAAGACATGGATTCCTGCTTGGGTTCAGAGTAACCGTGTGTATCTGGCCAAGGAGAATGAGCGTCTGACAAAGGCACATCGCAAATACACCGACGCTCTGATAGAGAACACGCTGACTTACGAGGGCACCCTCGGTCTGCACCACATCAACCTCGTTGCAGGTCAGACATACGAAGAGGAGAACACTCAGACTCTGTCAGCCTGGGGTGTAAACATGAATGAGCCCTACTTCCTGCAGATTCAGAATGCTCTGACGCGTGATGCTGAATCATACGAGTATAAGCACACGCTTGCTTCTTATCTGGCTCGTCTGAACTACGACTACGATGGAAAATACCTTATCTCAGCCATTGTTCGTCGCGACGGAAGTTCCCGCCTTTCCGCCGATAATCGTTGGGACACCTTCAGTTCGTTCTCTCTGGGTTGGCGTTTCGACAAGGAGAAGTTCTTCCCCATCGATCGCGACATTGTCAATATGTTCAAACTGCGCGCCAGTTATGGTGAACTGGGATATGAGGCCGCTGTAGGCGACTATGCTATCCAGGCTACCATGGCTCGTAATAACATGACTTATTCGTTCGGCAACCAGGCAGTGACCGGTTCGGCTATCTCTACCTTCGTCAACGAGAACCTCTCTTGGGAGAAGAGAAAGACCATGAACGTTGGTCTCGACTTGGCTTTCTTCAACAACCGCATCGAATTCACGGCAGAGTGGTACAAGAACAAGTCGGAGGACCTGCATTATGCAGTGCCTGTTCCCGCCAGCGCCGGTGTTTCGAATGCAAGTGTCACGATGAACGCCGCTTCGATGGAGAACAGCGGTCTGGAGTTCTCACTTACCTATCGCAACCGCGAC
>CALFUF010000138.1 GCA_937916405.1 uncultured Prevotella sp. | reverse complement strand
GTTCTGCTTTTTATATATCTGTAATCCAATCAGATATAAAAATCACAAATGTACCTGCTTCTTAAAATCACGGGCTATTTCCAATTTACATTGTTGCACATAGGCTGCATCTGGAATCTGTGGGTTGGAATAGAGCCGACGTACCAAATCCTCATCAGGTTGGTGCATACCAATTAATAACCGACACCTGCGAAACTCCTGTTTATCGTTTTCATAAACATAATCACCAGGTATCTGGTCTATCTGATTAACTACCAAATTCCATCCACGCAGGTTAAAATAGCCTACGCAGAAGTCCACACGCTTGATTCCTACATCCGTGATGAGGTTTTGCAAGCCATTCACAAATTTCGACTCAATGTTGTCGTAAATTCTTGCCATGTCTGCACGATATTGTTTTAGGACAGCAGACTATATACTCGGAGAAAACAGGATGTGAAGAATCTCTATATACAAAAAGCGGGACTACCACCTATCATATATAGAGGTTCTACCACAAACCTGTCCTACCGATAAGTCTCGTCCACGCTATCGCGCAGACATTAACGACTTATTCTTTGGTAGAACTATATTTGAAACGTGGTAGATTTCTATATATTCCGAATAATAGCTAATGCTGTTATTATTTACCCACTAAAGTCACACCGCCCACTTTCTCTAAAGCATTCGGGCAATGCAAAGGCAAAGATACTAATAAGTGAGTAAAATACAAAATAAAAGAGGAACTTTTTTTAATTCGCCCTCTTACCTTCCATGTTGTGGATAAGGAAAACAAGAGAGGATGTGCCTATTTTGACACATCCTCTTCTTTTCGTTTATTGGAAGGAGTAGGGGATTACTCTCCCTTCTCCATCTTAGCCTTCAACTCGGCGAGTACGTCAATGTCACCAAGTGTGGTGCTTGCAGCGACATTCTCAATCTTTGGAGTCTCGTCCTTCTTGGTAGCACGTGCCTTCTTGGCTGCAGCCTTCTTCTCCTCACGCTGTGGATCCTCGAAGGTACGGCTGTGAGACAGGATAATACGCTTAGAGTCCTTGTTGAACTCAATAACCTTGAAGGGCAGTTCCTCATTGAGTTGTGCCTGTGAGCCATCCTCCTTAACGAGGTGCTTAGGAGTGGCGAAGCCCTCAACGTCCTTGCCGAGAGATACAACAGCACCTTTCTCAAGGAGTTCGATGATCTTACCCTCGTGGATAGAACCAACAGTATACTTAGCCTCGAAGACATCCCAAGGATTATCCTCCAACTGCTTATGACCGAGAGAGAGACGACGATTCTCCTTGTCAATGTCAAGAACGACAACATCAATCTCTGCGCCAACCTGAGTAAACTCGGAAGGATGCTTAACTTTCTTAGTCCAAGAGAGGTCGCTGATGTGAATCAGACCGTCAACACCCTCTTCCAACTCAACGAATACACCGAAGTTGGTGAAGTTGCGAACCTTAGCGGTGTGCTTGCTACCAACAGGGTATTTAACCTCGATAGCCTCCCATGGGTCTTCCTTGAGCTGCTTGATACCAAGAGACATCTTACGCTCGTCACGGTCGAGAGTCAGAATAACAGCCTCTACATCGTCTCCAACCTTCAGGAACTCCTGAGCGGAACGGAGGTGTTGGCTCCATGACATCTCTGAAACGTGAATCAGACCCTCTACACCAGGCTGAATCTCAACGAATGCACCGTAGTCAGCGATAACGACAACCTTACCCTTCACGTGGTCACCAACCTTCAGGTCTGCGTCCAGTGCATCCCATGGATGTGGTGTGAGCTGCTTCAGACCGAGGGCGATACGCTTCTTCTCATCGTCGAAGTCGAGGATAACGACATTAATCTTCTGGTCGAGCTCAACTACCTTATGAGGATCGTCTACGCGACCCCAAGAGAGATCGGTGATATGGATGAGTCCGTCAACACCACCGAGGTCAACAAATACACCGTATGAAGTGATGTTCTTGACTGTTCCTTCGAGGATCTGACCTTTCTCCAGTTTGCTGATAATTTCTTTCTTCTGTGCTTCCAACTCAGCCTCAATGAGTGCCTTATGAGAAACAACAACATTGCGGAATTCTTGATTGATCTTTACAATCTTGAAGTCCATAGTGGTTCCTACGAACTGATCGTAGTCGCGTATGGGGTGAACGTCAATCTGGCTACCTGGCAAGAATGCCTCAATACCAAATACGTCAACAATCATACCGCCCTTGGTGCGGCACTTGATGTAACCCTGAACGATTTCCTCATTATCAAGAGCTGCGTTGACACGATCCCAGCTCTTAGAGAGACGAGCCTTTTTGTGTGAGAGAACGAGCTGTCCCTTCTTATCCTCTGCGTTCTCAACATACACCTCAACGGTGTCACCAACCTTCAGGTCGGGATTGTAACGGAACTCAGAAGCGGGGATGATACCGTCGCTCTTGTAGCCGATATTTACGACTACTTCTTTCTTGTCGACACTAATGACTGTACCGTCGACAACTTGATGCTCGCTGACTTTGTTCAGCGTCTCATCATACGCCTTGTCAAGCTCTTCCTTGCTGACGTTAGCTGCCATGCCATTCTCAAACTCTTCCCAATTGAAGTTATCCAATGGCTGGACGTTCTTTGTTAATTCTGACATAAAATATACCCTTCCTATTGTGGTCAGGGCGTGGTCTGAACAGACGTTTATCAGACCATATTAATGGGTTAATAATGTATAGGTGTCAGCGCCTGTCCCGGCACCTATCGTCCCCTTTTGGGACAAAATCGGCTGCAAAATTACAAAAACTTTCGGTCATCACAAAATGTTTTGACCGAAAGTTTTTGTAATTCATTGATTTTCCGTAAAATATTAATAACTGCGTGCGATGATGACACGGTATTTGGCGGGTTTACCACTTACCATATCTGTGCCAGGTGTCTGCTCATAGGCGAAAGGCACGCATCGTATAGTTGCCTGTGTCTCCTCTTTGATCTTTGCCTCTGTCTCGGCAGTGCCGTCCCAATGGCAGAGGAAGAAACCGCCATCCTTCACACGTTCCTTGAACTCCTCGTAGTTGTCGCACTCATACACATGCTCGTCACGATATTTGCGTGCCTTCTCGAAGATGTTTTTCTGGATTTCTTCTAACAATTGCTCAACATACTGGGCAATACCCTCTATTGGGCGGGTCTCTTTCTCTAACGTGTCACGGCGCATCACTTCAATGGTGCCATTCTCTAAGTCGCGGGCTCCCAGAACTAGACGGACAGGAACACCTTTCAACTCATAGTCGGCAAACTTGAAACCAGGGCGTTTGTTGTCGGCATCATCGAATTTTACGGTAATGCCCTTAGAACGTAGCTCCTCCATAATAGGTTGTACTTCTTTATTGACAATCTCCAGTTGCTCAGGTTTATTGGCAATCGGGATGATGACAACCTGGATAGGAGCCAGACGGGGAGGAAGTACTAGACCGTTATCGTCGGAGTGGGTCATGATAAGTGCACCTATCAGTCGGGTAGATACCCCCCAAGAGGTAGCCCATACATATTCAGGTTTGTTATCTTTATTGAGATAGGTGACTTCAAAAGCTTTGGCGAAGTTCTGTCCTAAGAAATGAGAGGTACCACTTTGCAAAGCCTTACCATCCTGCATCATAGCCTCAATGGTATAGGTGTCGAGAGCACCGGCGAAGCGCTCTGTCTCGCTCTTTACCCCCTGTAATACTGGAACAGCCATCCATTCTTCGGCGAACTTGGCGTATACCTCCAGCATCTTTTGCGCCTCCTGCTCTGCCTCTTCCTTGGTAGCATGAGCGGTGTGTCCCTCTTGCCAAAGGAACTCCGAGGTGCGGAGGAATGGACGGGTACGCATCTCCCAGCGCATAACATTACACCACTGGTTACACATCAAAGGCAGGTCACGCCATGAGTGTATCCAGTTCTTATAGGTGTTCCATATAATGGTTTCTGAGGTGGGACGTACGATTAACTCCTCTTCCAGTTTAGCAGTGGGATCAACCTCCACACCGCTCTTGTCTTCTTTGGCACGCAGGCGGTAATGAGTCACCACGGCACATTCCTTGGCAAACCCCTCTACATGTTCTGCCTCACGGCTGAGGAACGACTTTGGGATGAGTAGGGGGAAATAGGCGTTCTGAGCCCCTGTCTCCTTGAACATCTTGTCGAGTTGCTGTTGCATCTTCTCCCAGATGGCATAGCCATAGGGCTTGATAACCATACATCCACGTACAGCCGACTGCTCCGCAAGGTCAGCCTTCACTACTAAGTCGTTATACCACTGACTATAATTGTCAGCTCTCTTCGTCATTTCTTTGAGTTCTTTAGCCATAAATCACTTTAATTTTCAAAATTTGGTGCAAAATTACGAAATAAATATGAATTATAAACACCATGTTCCGAATTTATTTGTATCTTTGCGTCAAAATTATAACCATTTAAATAATGTAAGTATGAAAATTAAAATTGTTTCCCTGTTACTTTGCGTAGGCATGCTCTTCGCATGTAACAACACCCAGAAGGGTGCAGGTATCGGTGCCGGTGGCGGTGCTTTGTTAGGTGGTATTATTGGTGCTATTGCTGGTAACACAGCTGTAGGTGTCGCAGTAGGTGGTGCCGTGGGTGCTGGTGCTGGTGCCATTATAGGTAATAAGATGGATAAAGCAAAGAAGGCTGCAGAGCAGGTTCAGAATGCTCAGGTTGAGACCGTCAAAGATACCAATGGTCTGGATGCCGTGAAGGTGACTTTTGACTCAGGTATTCTCTTTGCTACAGGTAAGGCTGACCTGAGCAACAGTGCCAAGAATTCGCTCGCTGAGTTTGCCCGTGTGCTGAACTCCAATACAGACTGTGATGTAGCTATTATCGGTCATACCGATAATACTGGTAGCGATGCTATTAACCAGCCCTTGTCAGTTAATCGTGCCAACAGTGTAAACAATTATCTCCGTTCTTGTGGTGTACAGTCTAAGCAGATTAAGAGTGTGGAAGGTCAGGGCTCAACAAATCCCGTTGCCGACAACTCTACAGCTGCTGGTCGTCAGCAGAACCGTCGCGTAGAGGTTTATATGTATGCCAGCAAGGAGATGATTCAGAAAGCTGAGGCACAGGCTCAATAAACAGATAGTGTGAAGCGCATTATCCGTTTCATTAAGAAAACCCTTATGTGGATAGTGGTGGCATTTTTTGCCTCCACTATTCTTTCTGTTGTAGTATTACGTTGGGTACCAGTATGGTTCACACCTCTGATGTTCATCCGTTTGGGTCAACTGTCATCTCAGGGAAAGGAACTGACATTGCACCACCATTGGGTACCCTATGAGGAGATCTCTCCCTCCATGTCGCTTGCCGTAATGGGGAGTGAGGATGCCCGTTTCTTAGAGCATCATGGTTTCGACTATAAAGCGATAGAGCATGCCGCTATCCGTAACCTCAAACATCCAGAGAAACGGAAACTGGGTGCCTCAACCATCTCCCAGCAGACGGCGAAGAATGTTTTTCTGTGGCCTGGTCGTTCATGGCTGCGCAAGGGCTTTGAGGTTTATTTCACGGCATTGATAGAACTGATGTGGTCGAAACAGCGTATCATGGAAGTCTACCTAAACTCCATTGAGATGGGGGATGGCATCTATGGGGTCGATGCTGTGGCTGAATGGCATTTTCACAAGACAGCCTCCCAACTGACCAGTGCGGAGTGTGCGTTGATAGCCGCCACTCTCCCTAATCCTTTGCGTTATAATTCCGCAAAGCCCAGCGCTTATGTCCTTAAACGACAAAAGCGCATCCTCCATGAGATGCGCTTTGTAAAACCTTTGCCGTAAGATATTTACCTCTTACATTCTCTTTCTGATTTCTTCTGCCATCTGCTCCTGCAGTTCCTTTGCCTTCTGGGCGGCTACCTCGGCAAAGTCCTCTCCATTGCTGGCATAGATGATGCCGCGTGAGGAATTGACGAGCAATCCGCAGTCTTTCGTCATACCGTATTGGCATACTTCCTGCAGACTACCGCCTTGTGCACCGACACCCGGTACGAGCAGGAAGTGGGTAGGGGCTACCTTGCGGATGTCCTCAAACATACGACCCTGTGTGGCACCGACGACATACATCATATTCTCATCATTGCCCCACTGCTGACTTTGCTTCAGCACTTTCTCAAACAGTCGCTCTCCGTCTTTGTCTTCCGTCAATTGGAAATCGTGCGACCCTTTGTTGCTCGTTAAAGCGAGCAAGATAACCCATTTGTCCTCATAGCCGAGGAAGGGGGTTACGGAGTCCTCGCCCATATAGGGTGCCACCGTCAGTGCGTCAACGTTGTACTCCTCGAAGAAGGTCTTGGCATACATCTTGGACGTGTTACCGATATCCCCACGTTTGGCGTCAGCAATGATGAAATGGTTGGGATACTCCTCCTTCAGATAGTCGATGGTAGCCTCAAAGGCAAGGATGCCGTCAACACCGTATGCCTCGTAGAAGGCGAGGTTGGGCTTATAAGCGACACAATAGGGTGCCGTGGCATCGATGATGAGAGCATTGAACTCACAGAGGGCACGGAAGATATACTCCTCGCCGTCCTTCTCCTTCGCCTCGTCGATGAGGCACTGCGGAATCTTGTTCAGGTCGGTATCGAGACCCACACAGAGAAACGACTGTTTCTCCTTGATTTGTTGTATCAGTTCTTTTCTATTCATAATCTTATAATTCTGACTCTTTCATTCGTTCTGCGTTCTCTGCAACGGTGAGGGCATCAATCATGGGCTGGATGTCACCACCGAGGAACCCCTGTA